>JAHILE010000054.1 GCA_018897155.1 Nanoarchaeota archaeon
ACTGGTGCGAATACAACGGAAAACAAATGATCGCATATATTGATGATGCATCCCGTATCCTTACATCATGTAGGGAATTTGACAATGCGACAACAGATACAACAATAATCGCTTTGGATAAAGCAATAGAATTTGCGGCTCCGTATGGCGGAATATTGCAAATTATGAGCGATCATGGAAGCCAATTTACTGCAACTAAAACAGATAAAAACGGTGAAGCAGAACATAAATTTGAGCTTTATTTAAAGTCAAAAAACATCGAACCGGTGCATGCAAGAGTAAAACATCCGCAAAGCAACGGCAAAGCGGAAAAGTTTGTGGATACTTACAAAAAGAACCGCAATAAATTTGAAACATTGGACGCATTTATTACGTGGTATAATGATAAGCGACCGCACATGAGTCTGAATTTCAATAAAGCTGAAACGCCAACTGAAGCGTTTATACGAAAAATGCGGCCTGAAGTCTGGTTTGAGTCCGCTAAAGATTGGTTTTGAGGCGAAATTATGTGCGCGAAATATATATCAAAGAAGATGGAAATGATTACGGGATATCACATTCTTCTCGCCTTCGCATAAATAGATAGATTATGACGCTAACCAGCTGCAATGCGAGGATAATTACTATCCAGCTGATACGTATACCAATCCATCATTGCCATAGGTGTATAGTGCATCGTGTACAGTATTTAAAGGTTTTAATAGAATAAAGTTGGTATACGTTGGATGCCGTAGCCCCATGGTGTAGTGGCCAAGCATACGGGCCTTTGGAGCAGAGTGAATATTATAAATTTTCTTTGCGAATATAGCCTGTGACCGAGGTTCAAATCATGTAATTGCATTGCAAGCTTTTTTCAAGCTCTGCTTGAAAAATCTCGAACGAAAGTGAGAGAATTTCGCAATGCTCCGCATGCGAAAATCCTCGTGGGGCTATTTACAAATCCGAAGGATTTGGAAAGCCGCGAGCTCCGCGCCAAATGGTTAATGAGGCGGAGCGACCGGATTTTTCGCCATTTACTAAATGTATTGGGCGAAAACAGCACAATTATACAATGCGCGCCGATAGTCTAGTGGTATGATATTGGCCTTCCACGGCTGCAAAATCAGCAGACATTTTTTGTTTCGCAAGAAACAAAAAAGCCTCAAACGCAAGTGAGAGGACTTTGGGCGACTACATCTTCGATGTAGTCACCTGTTTGGTGTCGCTGCTTCGCAGCAGAAGAAAGCCGACGGCCCGGGTTCAATTCCCGGTCGGCGCATTCATTTTTCATCTGACCCATATACCTTTTGTTTTTTTCTCAAATGGTGGTGTCTTCCTTTATCTTCATAATGGACTTTGTCATGTTTTATGTGAACTATTTCATGATAATATTTATTGGTGGCGGGGTGTACTTCCTTAGCAGCTTCATTTTTATGATCTGTTTCAACAGCATATGGCTCTAAACGCAATTCTACGCCTTCGTATAGCTGATTAGTTGCATGGCTTAATTCATTAGCAGCAGCTTCATTTGTTGCGCCGGGTAGAATTGCCTTGAGAATATAGTCCCAATCCGCATGTTTTTTTAAATCTATATGTACGTCTGAAGGGCTAGTTTTAACCACATAAACATATAATTCTGGATGGATGCCCTACTCTTGTTTATTTTTATTAAGCTCGTATCATTCGCGTTCAATATCGCTAATGTCTTTTTCACGTTCAAACTTGAGTAACGCATACGCCTCTCCATTTCCATCTCGTTTCTTCAATTTCAAACGCATAGAGCTATTTGGGATTATCCAAATATAAATGCTGTGTAAAATGCCGAAAGCCCCGGTGTCAGGGCTTCCGGCAGAAAGGGAGATAAAACAATCCTCAGTACAAAGAACTGATTATAGAAGAAGTATTGGTTGTGTTCAAAACCCTTACTTTGTAGTATTTTCTGTCAACCGCTTCAGCCCACATTGCTAATAAATCGTTTTTCACATAAATCACCATATAATATTTTATTGCGCGGTCGTGGGTTTGGTTGTTGAAACTTCAGTGGCCAAAGGGGCCCCAAACCCGCCGTCGCAGGAGTTCTTAATTCCAAGAATAAGGTGTTTTTTGCGGTATATATAACATCCCCTTTGGAGCATTGCCGATACGAAAGGAAAGTTGCCGAAATAGAATTTGTGGTGGGTATTAGTAAAATTTGGCTGGGGTGCGCGAAGCGAGTGGAGAAGTTGCTCGAAGCGGCTTTTAATAAGCATTATCAACAGATATGGGGCTCAAAGAGTTATATTTGCTTTCTTGTACAGTTATTTGAGATTGAATCTTACTTACGCGTTCATTGTATTCAAGTACCATCTTTCGTATTTTTGGCACACCAATTTCTGAGATTGACATATAAAATAGCTCTTCTTCAGAACCTTTAAATCCCTTAGTTTCAAGTTCTATTTCTTTATCTATGATAGGTCTAAATAGCTCGATTTCGGCGCCACACATTTCTATCGTTAATTTACTTAACTCTGAAACTATTTTTTCTTGCTCCGTCTCCTTGTATGGCATATTAATCACATTAATTATTTGTTTCTATCAAAGCTTAAAAGCTTGTTTTAGTACGATATGTTTCGTAGCCGCTCCGAGCAATTGAATTAACTTCTTATTAAGTGGAGTAACTTGCGCCATTCACAGCCTTCAAATCTTAATACTATATTTCCGCCACCTGACATCGCCGCTTGCTTCGATAAAGCCCGCTTTTACAAGTTCTTCCATGTTGTAGCGGAATGTGCGCTCACTCGCTGCATTTGGTGCGCGCCTCTTATACTCCTCAAAAATCTCGCCTGAGCCCGCGCTTGCTTTTTCCTCGATTATTTTGTAAAGTATGCGCGAGTCCTCCTCAATATCCGCAAGCATAGATTCAATCTTCATTCTTTTTGCAGCCTTCAGGGCGTGTATTATGTCCTCCTTATCGATATTTTTTGCGTTTCTTCCTTCAGCCAATTTTGCAGCCCTGCGCAATATTTCAAGTCCCACACGCGCATCCCCACCGGCAGCGTTTGCCGCAACCTTTATCAGCTCTTGCGATATTTTCGATGGCAGTAGGGCGAACATTACGCGGTCGATAAGTATATCTGAAAGCTCATTAGCCGTATATCTCGGAAATTCTATTGCCTCAACAGCAATCGAACTTCTTATGCGGGGATCGATTTTTGCAAGCGCTTGCTCGCTGTTTGAAATCAGCACAAGGCCATATCCTTCGCGCGAGAAATCATAAAGTATGTCGAAATTGAGAAGCTTGTCTGCTTCGTCAAGCGCAAGTATCAGTTTTTTCCCGGATGCCTTGACAAGGTTTGCGACGTCAATAAACAGTTCTTTTGTTTGCCTGCGCGGGTTTGTGAATCGGGACATTTTAGAGACAATTTCGTAAAGTATGGCGTGCGTTGTCTGCGATTTCCAGCAGTTGATGTATATTGTTTTTGCGTTTGCGGTATGCGATTCAAGCTCCTTGAACATCCATCGCACAAGCGATGTCTTTCCAGTGCCTGTCGGGCCGAAAAGAAAAACGTTTCTGATTGACTGGTTTATCACAATGGGTTTCAGGCATGATGCAAGGTAGTCGCGCTCACCGTCTCTGTGAAGAAGCCGTTCGGGAACAAAAACTTCAGTAAGCGCAGATTCATCCTTTATGATGAAGTTCTCGATGTCAAACAGATTGCCCATAGTGAGATTATTGCGCGCCAAAATATAAAAGATGCGCTGTTCAAATAATGTTTATTGGCTGGTTTTATGAAGTCCGAAGAGTGTTTGAACATAATTATTTCTGAAATCCTACGTTTGTCAAAGCAGGTTAAGTGCTTCATAATCGGCATCGGCGGCGGGGTGGGAGTCGGAAAAACAGCGCTTGTAGATGCGCTGAAAGTTTCTTTGGAAGAGAAAGGCAAAAAGGTTGCGATTCTTCATATGGATGATTTTTTGAATCTGCTGAAAAGCGCAGTTTTATCGAAACGGAATGGGATGAAAGGCATGTGAATTTTGGCGAGCTGTGAAGAGTGTTTGAGAGCATAAGGTGTGGTGATATTGAGGTAATAAAGCCCAAATATAATCGCGCAACCAGGCTAATAGAAATCGAAACGTTCGTACTTTCAGGCATTGAGGTTATCATTTTCGAAGGTCTTTACACAATATTCTTTACACAATATCGAGCGAGGAGCGCCTCGGAAATTTTCTTGAGTTTGTCGACCTGCCTGTTTTTATGTCCGCTGAGCTTTCGGATATTAAGCGGTGGCGGTTTTTACAGGAAGAAAAAAAGCCGCATCCAAGAAGCATGGAACGGATGGAGCGCCACTGGAATCTTGGCATTCTTGATGACTTGAACAGGAACATCCTTCCAACGAAAAGAAACGCTCGTTTCATAGTTTTTGTTGATTCTGCGCATACGTTCAAAATATCTATTCAACGCATATAATAATCAGACGCTAATAATATAATATGGCTGAGCAAAGCAGCGAGGATATTTTTATTCAGGACTGGGTAAAAAAACAGCTTGAGTCAGGCGATGATCCGGAAATTCTGAAAACCGTACTGAAAAACCGCGGGATGAATTCGGGTGTTGTTGATTTAGTTCGTTCATCACTAAAAAAAGGTCCGCAGGATAAGAAGTCTGATCATATGTTAATTCAGCCGAAAAAGGAATTTATGAATATCGGCCTTAAAAAGGAAGTTGATGACATCATTTTTTCATCAAATGTTCCTAAGGCAGATTCTGCAGAATCTGCGGATAGCAAAGAACTGAAAGCAGAGGCAAAAAAAGATGCCCGAAAAAATAAAGCGCCGGAATTAAAAAAAGAGAGTGAACGGGAGGAAAAACTTTCGGAAAAGGCCGAAATTATAGAATCTCAAAAAATAGCTGTTCGGTCAAATCAGTTTCAGCAATCGCCTGAAAAAAGCATTCTTTCGCTTTTTTTAGATCGTGTTCGTGTTTTTATGTCTGGGATTAAACTCGGTTCGCCAAAAATAACTGAATATTTTTTTGACACAAGGGTAGTGATTCTAGCAGGCATTGCAGTTGCAATACTAATAATTGCCCTTTTGATATCATTTGGCCTGAATTGGTATGCGGATTGGGCTGCGAGGTCAGTTCTGACTTGATATGCTGCTTTTAAATAATTTACTCTGTTTGTCTTTTTTCAAAATCTCCTTTGTTGTCGCCCATGCAGTGCGCACTTCATCCGGCAGCTTTCCTTCTGATTTCATGTAATTTTTCAGAAAATTTGTTGTTCGCTCATCAGCCGGATACCCCGAGCCGATGTCGCCGTATTTTTCGTATTTTTTCTGTATTTCTGCAATTATTCCATCGCGCGTGGTTTTCGCGATAATTGAAGCAGCCCCGACAGAGAGGTATTTCGAATCTGCTTTGTGCTCTGCAACTATCTTTTTGTCTTTTTTTTCTATCTTTGCGCGAAGCCCTAGCATGAATCCCGGGCCGTTGCTTGGAAGGTCAAGAAGCACAGAATCTGCTTGCAGTTTGTTTATTATCCGGACCATCGCGTTGAGTTCAATTTCATTTAGGCTCATGATTTGCATGAGTTCATCAATCTGTTTTGCTGAAATTATGACTGTTTCTATGCTTTTTGCAGTCTTTTTTATTTCGATTGCGATTCTTTCGCGCTGGGCGGGGCTGAGAAGTTTTGAGTCTTTGACTCCTGCGCGTTTCAGCACGGCATTATCTTTTTCATCAATTACAACGCCTGCAACAATCATTGGGCCTAGAACCGGGCCGCGGCCGGCTTCGTCGATTCCAAGAATCAATGTCATGCTATTTAAATATCTTTTAAACAATAAATATAGATTCGATATATGTTCGAAAATCATGGCGGGTCTGCAACTTCATGCAGCGGGGTAGTAGTTCATAAAAAATAATACTTCTATGAACTCCCTAAAGCAGCCTGGAGTGCTCGTTGGGCTCATAACCCAAAGGTCGCTGGTTCAAATCCAGTCCCCGCTATCATTTGATGTGGAATGCTTGAAATTGGCGCGTAACGCCAATTTCAAGATATTATTTTCTTAGCATTAGGTGACGACCGAACGATTTCGGAAAGTATATTAATGCGGTACGGCAAAAATTAATGTATGAAGCAAAAATACTTTTTTTAACGTTGGCTCTATTGAGCATACTTTTTGTTAGTGGGTGTATTCAACAAGAGCAACCTTCTGGAGAACGAATGTTTGTAGAAACTCAAATTAGTCCTGCGGATTATGTATGGAGTAATTTACGAGCTATTGTCTGCAAGAAGCACCTATTTTAGAAACACCACAACAGATCAAAGACAATAATTCTATGTAATGAGGTATTTTTGGTGCACTACTAAGGTAATTTCCGCTTTTTATTGCATTTATAAACTGACTAATTTGGGCTTATTGGAGTATATCATTTTCTAATCGCGATACGATATTGTCCAATTAAAGTCATCTATAAAAACTCCTGTTACCAAATAGGTATAGAGGAATTTCTATGCCGTTCAAATGTCCAAAATGCAGTTCTGCAAATTATGCCAAAAAAGGTTTTCGACACAATGCATGTGGTAAAAA
>JAHILE010000055.1 GCA_018897155.1 Nanoarchaeota archaeon
CATCGTCTTTGACAAACCACGCTTTGCAGTCTTTGCATCGGTATTTCTGTTTTTTACCACATGCATTGTGTCGAAAACCTTTTTTGGCATAATTTGCAGATTTACATATTGGACAATTGAACGGCATAGAGATTCCTCTATACCTATTTGGTAACAGGAGTTTTTATAGATGACTTTAATTGGACAGTATCTCTCAAAACTCCGGATGGTTTGAGGATGTAACAAAGACTTGGAACAAATTGTGGGGCTAATAATAGGGGGCCTTTTAGTGCGTAAACTATTTTTTAATCATTACAAATGCATTTTTTGATACCGACTTACTTTTAAAGATTCTATGACAATATTTATTATTATTTTTTATTATTTTGGTGATATTTTGAGAACATTAAAAGAATGGCCCGATCCTGAAGATTATGTTGTATGCACAATATCTGAATTGAATCCGAACTCTGCAGTTGTGGTTCTTGACGAATATGAGGGTAAAAAAGGAATGGTGCATGTGTCAGAAGTCGCAAATACAATGGTCCGCGATATCCGGAGATTTGTAAAAATCGGCGAAAAAGAGATTGCAAAAGTCCTTTTTGTCGATCCTCAAAGAGGTTATGTCGGCCTTTCGCTTAAGCGCGTCAAGCCATCAATTCGGCGCGAAAAGATACTTGAGTTTAAGAACGAAAAAAAAGCCGAAAAATTTCTGAATTTTGCGGCAAAGGAAATGAAAAAGACAATAACTGATGCTTACGAAAAGGCAGGTTACCCTTTGATGGAAAAATATGGCGGCCTTCTTTATCCTGCTTTTGAATGCGCAAAAACAGGGGGCAAGGACGCCCTTATAAATGATGGTGTTCCTACCGATTGGGCAGCGGCTATTGCCGACATTGCAGAGAAAAACATAAAGGAAAAAGAGGTTGTAAAGACGCTGATACTTTCACTTGAATCATTCGCTCCGAATGGAGTAGTCGCGATAAAGAATGCCCTTGAAATAAAGGATAAAAAAGGCGTGGAAATAAAATATGTGAGTGCCCCGAAATTTAAGCTCACAGTTTCAGGACCGGATTATCCGGCGGTCGAGGCGCGCATTGCAAAAATCATAAAAAACGCCGAGGAGATAATGAAAAAAGCCGGCGGCGAAGTCAAGGTCGAGGAAGTCGCAGCTCAGTGACCTGTATGAATTCAATCCGTTTTTGCAGGAAATGCAAAGAATACACCATGAAAGATACTTGTTCTGTGTGCGGGTCTGCAACAATAGATCCCAAGCCTCCGAAGTTCTCGCCGCTTGATAAGTGGGGGAAGTGGAGGAGGAAAAGCAGAGATATGTGTAATTCAACTATTGAGTAATATCTGCTTTGACGACGATGAGGAGAGAAACGAAAGCAGCTGCGAAAGATTGATGGTTTCTGCAAAATTTAAAGATTCTGTTTGCAGTTTTATTATCGCTTGATATACCCCGCAGCTCTGCTGCGGTTGGGTGTGCCGCCGCAACGTTTGACTGACATCGCGGAAAATGAATGCGCGTTCAAATTATTTTTGATAGAGACCAACGGCATGCTTCTTGGCGAGGACAAGGAACTCGCAAAAGAGCTGAGCAGCTTTGGCGATTACATACATGTTCGGCTTTCTTTCAAAGCAGGCACTCCCGAAGCGTTTGAACAAAAAACAGGCGCAGAGGCAAAATATTTCGAAAACCAGTTTCGCGCTTTGGAATATTTGAAAAAATACGGCATTCCTTACAACCTTGCCGCAATGTCAAAGAATCCGGAGCTTATGCCGGATGGTGAGAGGCACAACTTGTTTAAAAGGATGGCGGAATATGGGCTTGAGAATTTCAGCCGGCTGGACGAAGAAAAAGCCGATTTATTCGGCATAACAAAAAAACGGCTTGCTGAAAGCGGAATCATTTCAAAGCCCGAAAATTTTGGACAAATGCTGTATGAGCCTATCAAACATTCTATTTTTCGCGAGGTGAATAAGGAAGGAAAAGCGCGTGAAGTATCGGAAAAAGAACTGGATGAATTAGTAAAGAGGTCTCTTGACACAAGTGAGTTCGGACTAATTGAAAGCCCGTGCAATACCTGCACTTCAAAAAAACCATGGCACGGGCACGGCGCAGAGGATGATTTGGGCGGTTTGCTGACGTACGGGTATTGATGTTGTTGATTTAATTCAGCGGCATTGCAAAACATATATAAACCTTCGCGCCAAGTTTTCTGTATGAGAATAACAATGGTTGGATTTCTGTCCAATGTAAAGCGTGCGGATCTTGAGAAAAAACTCGCATCATCAGACATCATAGATGATACGGACATTGAGAATCTGGACAAGGTCGACGGCGTGAAAGACGTAACTGTCGTCTTCAAGGAGCCGATTGACGCGCGTTTCATCGGAAAAACAATGATGGATCTTCTTGGAAATATTGAGAAGAAAATGGCAGCGGAAGATGAGGAGTGAGTTTGAGGCGTATTGATGACACTTCAAGAGAAAATAAATCTTCTTATTACACATATTGATACACTCCCTGATTTTAAAATAGTTTCTCCAGATTACCCATATAATCATATGGGTGCGACTATAGTTGATGCGATGCTTCAAGCAGGCTTAAAGTATGCTACGGTGGTTGAACCACGCGTTAAAAAATTACGGTCGACCTATTCAGAGGCTAAAACAACATCAGGATTTCTTGGATTATTAGAAAAATCGAGTCTAAATGAATTAATAAATTGGAAACACCCTGAAAAAATACATCGTATTCTGGAAGTGGCACGTTTTCTCGCTAAAGAAAGAATAGAAACTGAGGAACAACTTAAAATCTGGCTAAGCAATGAGTCGAATGTAGAACGATTTAAAGAAATTAGAGGGATTGGAAATAAAACTGCAGACTATTTCAAAATGTTGTCTGGCATTCCTACGAGTGCAATAGACCGTCATTTGATTAATTTTGTTAATCGCGCAGGAATATCAACACAGGGTTATTTTGATGTGCAAGAAATTATAAATGGCGTTGCAGAACAAAAAGGAATCAATAAGGTTGTGTTTGATTATAGTATTTGGAAATACATGTCCGAAGAAAAGAACAATGCGCGATTATGTAAACACTGAGACTTTATTTCCTCATAACAATCTCGACAATATCTCCGTCAAAAACGATGTGCTTTGCGCCTACTTGCTGGCCTGCGAACTTCACTGATTTTCCCCAGATATGCGCGACCAAGAAATTTTTTGCAAGGTCTTTGTGGATGTGCTCGCAAACACCCATTACCGTGCTATTTTTACGCAATATCAGCGGCTGCTTCATGTCTGCGGGCTTTCCGGGCTGCTTGAGATTTATGCGAATGATTCCTAGATTTTCAAACATTTTTTTCTTTAGCTCTTCAAGCCCGATTCCCTTGTCTGCTGAAATAAATACACAATCCTCGCCTATTTCTTTTCGCACGGATTCAATATTTTCAACGGCATCTACTTTATTCGCCACAATAACTAATGGAAGATAAATCCTGTTCGCTGTAATGACATCGATGAGCTCTTCAGGGGTTATGTCTGATTTTATCAGTATGTCTGCGTTGCGCAGATTGTATTCGTTCATGATTGCGATTATCATATCTTCAGAAATTTTTGTGAGTTTCATCGCGCAATTGATAGTTACTCCGCCGTATGGTTTTGTCTCTATTAGTACGTCCGGCTTTTTTTGATTAAATCGTATGCCTATGTTTTGAAGCTCCTTTTTCAGGATATCTATTTGCAGCCTTGGTTTTATTGCAGCATCAACTACGAGAAGTATAAGATTTGCGTTTCTTGCAACTGATAGGACTTTTTTCCCAAAGCCCTTGCCGAAAGAAGCATCTTCAATTATGCCCGGTATGTCAAGAATCTGGATTTTCGCGCCATTGTACTCTAGCATTCCCGGAATGATATCCAGCGTCGTAAATTCATAGGCGGCAACCTTTGATTCCGCATTAGTGACTTTATTTATAAGGGTTGATTTTCCGACAGAAGGAAATCCGACAAGAACTGCCGTCGCATCCCCGGCTTTTTTGACAGCATAACTGATTGTGCTCGTTCCTGATCTTTTCTTCTTGCGCATATCTTTTTCGTCTTCTAGTTTCGCAAGCTTTGCCTTGAGCTTTCCGAGATGCCCCTGCGTTGCTTTATTTGAAGGAGTCTTATCTATTTCATCAAGGATTTTCTGGATTTCGTCGTCTACGGACATAGCACATTATTGGAAAGAAAGGTTTAAGAGATTTGATGTTGCCTAAAGTACGGCAATTATCGAGCAGATCGGTAAAGAGCGTTAAGATTTAAATAGGTTATATCCTAATTATAAAGAGGTACTTTCTATGAGAGCTAATTTTCTGATTATTCTCGCGGCCGCGATGATTGTATTTGTTTCAGCAACAGCTGGCGTTAATGCACTTGATTCGCATGAAGGTGCGATTAATTCACCAGATAAAAACGCAATTAACTCACCTGATAATCACGGTAAAAAATACGTTGTTGATAAAGTCGGCGAAAAGGACTTGGAATCTTTGCGCGAAAAAGGCTGTGAAATCATAAAACAGCATAAGAAGGTGGCTTCTGTAAGCTGTTCTGATGATGTTGCGGCGGCGTTAAATCTCAAAGAGGATATAAAAGTGTATGCTGTTGACATTATTGCAGACGCGCAGATAGGGGCGGATTCTGCATGGGCTTCCGGTTATGCCGGCACAGACAGAAAAGTGGCGGTACTTGATACTGGAATAGATTACACTCATCCTGAACTTAGCGATAGTTTCGCCGGCGGATGGAATGAAATTGCCAACAACGATAATCCATTTGATGACAACGGCCACGGAACGCATGTTGCAGGAATAATAACTGCGAACGGCGTGGATTCAAGAGCAAAAGGTGTTGCTCCGGACGCAAAAGTCCTTGCATTCAAGGTGCTTGACAGCACAGGCTCAGGATATTTCAGCGATGTAATTGCCGCGATGTACGACGTAGTTGACGGGCAGGACGGTGTTTATGGCACAAATGATGATTATAATGCTGATGTGATAAGCATGAGCCTCGGTACAAGCGCGCCTTATCTATACACGGGCTCAAACTGCGATTATGCATATCCCGAGATGGTTACTGCAGTAGCTTACGCCAATTCAAGAGGCGTAGCAGTCGTAGCTGCTGCAGGGAATGACGCGCGCGGAGTTTCAATACCCGGGTGCATTTCGGGTGTGATAACAGTTGCTGCAGTTGACAGCAATGATTTAAGAGCTTCATTCTCCGGAGTCGGCGGCTCAGTCGATATTGCAGCCCCGGGTGTCGGAATTTATTCGACGCTACCGGGCAATTCATATGCTTCATGGAGCGGAACATCAATGTCAACTCCGATGGTTTCTGCAGTTGTCGCGCTTCTGAGGCAGGCAAAGCCAACAATAACTGTTGCGGAAATTAACAATGCTCTTTACAATACTGCAAAGGATTTAGGCACCGCGGGATGGGACAAATACTATGGCGCAGGCCGAGTAAACGCATCGGCAGCTATTGCTTATGTTTTGTCGCCGCCTGTTAAGCCGGCTATGCATATATCCGGCATTAGCATAACAAAACAGACATTAGGCTCCAAAACAAGAGCAGTTGTAACCGTCAAGGTTGCCGATGCAACAGAAAGCGCGGTTAGCGGTGCAAGCGTTTCAGGGTACTGGAGCGGGCTTACATCAGGCATCAGTACAGCGACAACAAGCACAAGCGGAACGGCAATAGTTTATTCCGCTTGGAAGACAAGAGCTAATGGCATATTTACCTTTACAGTTGACAATATTGCAAAAAGCGGATGGATTTATGACGCTTCAGTTAATGCCGCAAGCAGCGCGAGTATAAGGGTGCCGTGAAGGAAGCATATCTAATATTAGGTGCGAAGAAACGCAGAGCACTTTAGTTTTTGTATTGCTTCGCGCGAAATGTATAGTGAATTCAAGAACTTTTGATAACAATCTTTTCGAGTCCGGTCGCATCGCTCTCGGCTTTTTGAAACTCAGAGTTTTTAAAAGCTTTCCGCATAGCGGAATGATTTTCGACTTCGTTGAAAAATATTTGAATTCACAATTTCATGAAAATCTTAATGATTTTCAAGCTTTTGAACTGCTGTTCAAAATAGTTAATCGCCAATATAATAACAATCAAAAAATGTGCGATTAACTATAGTTAATGCTGCCCGCATCATGCAGTTTTCAGGTAAGATTATCAGTTTCTTCGGAACATATTTCTGAATTTATAGAAAAATTCAGATACTTTTGATTTAACGCCGTCATAGAATGCCCCGATTCTGCTTCTTTGTTCCGACCTTTCCTGGACTTCATTCCTGTAAGCGTTTCCTGTATTTTCCCCGGCTTCGTTTCTATAATCAGTTTCTGTTCTTTTTTCGGTTTCTTTTGCGATACCGGAATCTGCCGAATTAGATGCCCCTTCTTTTTGAATTGCCGGCCCTGACATTGGATTGGATGCCGCTGCATCTGTAAAAACGAAACTGGCTATAGCCGCTATCGATAGGATAAAAACAACTGCTTTTATTTTCATAGTTACTCCTCTATATATTTAATTGCTTTAGTTATTTATATATTTAGTAATTTGTGCTGTGTCGCATAAATCCGTTCAATCCAGCAGAAACTCCTGTCGGAATCCTGACATTTTCAACAAGCTTATCGCGCTTTTCTTTAACCGGAAGCTTGTCGCCATGCTATATTGCGGATTCTATCAGTTTCGCGCGACATCCTTGCAATATCCATAGTTTCTGCTATTGTTCTTCCTTGCGCGATTAAGCCCCGAATATCCTTGCCTGTTTGGCAAGAAAGCCGCTCTCTTCGATTTTCAGTTTATGGGATATTCGGAAATAGGTTTTATGTAACGCGACGTTTAAATATGAGCGTTACGCATATGTGCCTGTTAAGAGGCGAGAAGCAGAGGACACTGAGTAAGTCTTGCCGTGGAATTACTGCTTTTTCTCCTTTTCAAGTTTAGCAAGCATATCCTGTAATTCATGCTTGGCTTTTGGGAGTTCAACATGTATGGCATCCCAGACTAGGCGGTAATCTATCCCGAAGTATGCATGAATGAGCCTGTCCCTCATACCCGCCATCTTTGGCCACGGCACGTTAGGGTACTTCTTTTTCATCTCATTAGGAATGTGTTTTGTCGCTTCGCCGATAATTTCAAACTTTCTGATAACTGCGCTGGAAGCCATATCATCTTCTTCAAGCTCTTCTTGGTCCTTGTTTTCTACAAACTGTTCTATGGACTCCATGGCTTGAATTATGTCTTTTACAAACAGCTTATAATTGCGATTCATATTTCTTGCGCCTCGTTGAATATTTGCTTCTTTAGCTCCTTTCGAACTCCGCCTTCAGAAACAACATCTACTTTTATTTTGAGCTTTTTTTCAAGAAAATCTGCAAGCCCGACAAAGTCAAATAAAGTAGCTCCTTTATAAAATCTTACAAGAACGTCAAGGTCGCTTCCTTTTTTCTGCTCTCCGCGCGCGTAAGAGCCAAAGATTCCGATGACTTCCGCTTTGTAGTCCTTCCTCATCTCTGCGCCCAGTTTCCGTATTTTTTGGCGAATTGCCCTAAGCTCTGCGCTTTGCGGGCGCGCCAGTGCTGTTTGCGACATAAGATTAATTGCGCGCAGGTGCTTAAATATGTTTTTTAAGTGGTTATGTTATCGGGGTATGACTATTTTTTAGTGGATTTTGGCTTTGAAAAAAACTTTTTATCCAGTTTCCAAACTGCGAAGAATATTATTACCAAAAAAATCATAAACCCTAATCCTGAAGGAGTCAGTAAACTGACCTTTGCTGATTTGACTACGATTAAGAACGCAACAATCAATATTATCTCAGACCAATCCATAAACTCACATCTATTTTTTCTTTATCTGTATGATTGCTCAGATTATGGCTATAAAGGCAATCAATAGCACAAGAAAACACCACGCGACCATTAACGCCTCTATTGTGGTGGGTTTTTTGTAGTTGTTTTTGAATAATTTTTGACGGGTTATTGCTCGCCATCCAAAATACAAAATCGGTATGAATAAGTATCCAATTATGGTTCCTAAAAATACCTCAAGCGCCATAATATCACTGACCTGTTTTGTTTTTAAGAGATTTTGCCTTTCGATATTTCTCACGGTGTTTTTTAATCCACGTTATATTGAAATATAAAAACCATATTACGAAAGCGTAAATAGCAAGAATCCCAAAAGTTTCAAAAAATGTTTTAATAAGTATTAGGATTACAATAACAGTCACTATTTTATTAGATACTATTTTATCGATGAAGTTACCCATTAAATCACTTATCAGTCTTATTTTGACTAGATTTTGTATTAGCGTTATTACTTTTTCCTCTCAAATACCACAATAAAATTAAAAACAAAATAATCTCCATATTAACCAAAATTCCAAGAGGAATTTTGGGCAATATATAAATTACGATAGCTACACTTAAAATACCGCCAAGTGCAAGCATGAAATAGTCAACCATTACTTTAAGATCAAGTTTTTTTGTTTCAGAATTTTTGGTCAATATGCCTAGCGCCAAAGGAGAAAACATACTTGCGGAAAATATTGCTATAATGGCAGTTAGTTCTGGATGCGAGCTTTGTGATGTGGGTTGAAGTGTGAGTAATATGAGTATTGTGGTAAACGCAAGTGCTAGTCCTCCAATAAAATAAGATAATACTAGTTTCTCATAATATTTAAAATTAGAAAATTCGTCTTCTTTTTTGCCTAAGGATAAGAGAATGATGGATGCATAGCCGACCACTATTGCCGCGATACTAAATCCAATAATTACATTAGTTCCTACAGAATTAATGTTGAAACCGCTTGCAATTTCTGCAGCAGTTATATTAATATTTATAGTCCCCATCTATTTCACTTTTTCTTTTCCTTCTCATTAATCATCTCTTCGGTCATAATCGGTTGCTGCTGTTTTTGTCCTTCTGCGCTGTCCTTTTCTTTGTTTAATTCAGTCTCCTCAGGCACAACAATTTCCCCGCGCTCTTTCATGTCTTTCAGCTTTTTGCCGAGGTTTAGGACAAACATCTTTGTCTTCTCGCGCAAATCGTAGACATCGCGCTCGGGAATTTCGTTTTCCTTTCCGTCCTTGACCATTGTAAGCACGCGTGTCAGGTGCTCAAACAGTTCTGCATGCGAGTCCTTGAAGTCCGGGAAGTGCTGGTACATTACTTTTGGAAGGTCTTTGAGGGATTCCGGCGGAGTTACGCCTTTGTATTTCAGCGCCCCTACATTCGCTTTTAAGAACGTTTTGTAAGTATTCATGAGCACTGTGGATTTTTTCTTTGATTCAAGGTCTTTCACAAGTTTTTCCATGCGCTTGACAAATTCGTCAGTCAGATTGAGGTATTTGTCAACTTCTGCGCCGCATACTTTACAGTCTTCCTCTTTTCTGTGCTCGAGTTCCTTTGCGAATTTTCTTATATCTTCAGCATCCTTGACGTATTTTTCCTCAAGAAGCCCGTCAGCTACAAATGATTCGCGAAGAGCTTTCGGCACTTCTTCCTTGTTCGGCGGAACGCGGCCTATGAACATCAATGCTCCCTGGCCTGCCGCAGCCATGCCCTGTTCAAGATAGTGTGCGGCGGATTTGACTCTTGCGCGCGCATATTCCACAAATTCAGGAGCTGCCGCAATCTTTTTGTCAACCGCTTCCTTTGTTGTCGGGATTTTTCCGCGAAGGAGCATCCTTTTTGCAGGCATGAACACGCCAACGTCAAAAACAGGGACGCCTGTCCGCAATATCGCAAGAAGAACAGCTTCCGCAGTCCTCATATTTTCCCAGAATTCTGTGAGAAACATAAATGCCTGAATCGTTATTCCCTGGCCTTCCGGGATTTTGTTTGCTTCGTTTGTGTCTTTTGCCACTCGCAGGATTTCATTCCATATCCTGTCCTTTACTTCCTGCGGGATTTCCTGCTCGATTTTTGTGTCATCCATTAAGACAAATGTGTCGATGTCGCTTGTCTTCTTGTGGCTGCCCGTTGCTGTTGAGCCGTAAACTATGACGCATTTGACGGTTTTCTTGAATTTTTCAATTAATCTTCGCGAGAAATCCTGGGCGACTTTGAAGCGCCTTTCCTGCTCCTTTTTTCTTTCCTTTTCTTCAGGGGTGCTTTCTTTCTTTTCATCTTTATGTTCGCCCTCTTTTTGGGTTTCTTCTTTATTTCCAACAGGTGCGCCGCTCTTTTTTTCAACAGGAGTTGTCTCTTTTTTAGTTTCCTTATTTTTTCTTAGAGTGTATCGTTCATGAAGTTTTTTTGTAGATGTCTCTTCCTGCTTTTCCTTTTTGGATTCGGGCTCTTTAGAATTTTTTTTCTGTGCGTCCTTAGAAGGCATAATCATCAAAATATATATGGAAAGATGGCTTTAAATAGAAATTTAAATATTTGCAATCATTCAAGAGTTATAAATCTTACGAACTAAGAAAATAAACGGGTGTATTCATGAGCGGTAAAGAAATGATGCGAGAACTTTTTGGTGTTTTCGGAGATTCCGCAGTAGCATTAACAGAGCTTCCAGAACCTTATGAAACTGGTGGTATGCGTGTTATTCCGCATTATACTGTTAAGAAAACTACAAACTGTCCTGAAGGGTATCTCCAATCATCAATGAATATTGAAATCACGGCGCATCCTACTTTTTAATATATATTTCTACAAACTGTCCTGAGTGTAAAAAATGCGAACCCCTAAATAATGCCATACTTGAAATAAAAGCGATTCTGAAACGCCACGATATTTCGCCATTATGTCAGTACTTTGACGGAAAAACACTTAAACTGGAATAGAATATTTGAAGGCAATTGAACTACTTCATTTGCAAATGCTCTGAAAGAGCCACCCTTAGTTTTCCGTCAACAAAAGACGAGCCTGCAAGCCGCATGTTTTGCGGTATGTGCAGGATTTTCATATACATTTTTTCAGGCGCAACCGCTCTTATCTCTATGGATTCGCCAAGAAGCATTATTTTTATACTGTCGCCTGATTTGACTCCGGGAATTTCTGTGTCAAGCATTATTCTGCCCGGGAGGCGAGTTATGTCTGTTTTTGGCTCGACAACCTCAAGCGGCTTGTTCGGAGTATTCAGGAAGCTGTTTTGTTTCTGGCGCTTTGAATGGATTTTACGATCTTCTTGAGAATTGTTTATGGTTTTGTTCGGCAGCATATTTATTTCAAGATTGCCTTTGTTTTCAGAACCGGTTAGCGAAGAAATTATTGATTGAGTTATCTCTTTTGTCAGCGCTTCCGAGCAGTTCTTGATGTTTGCTCCGCAGGATGCGCAGAACTTCCACTTTTCTTCCAAAACCGAATTGCAAGCAGCACAACGCATAGGCACCATCATTTAATAACTTTCTTCAGAATTTCCAGAGGTTCGTTCGGCTTTATTTCAAAGCCTTTTGAAGTAAGCGATAGAATCATCCAGAACACATCTGATATGCAGCGAAGCGAAGCAACCGCGCTTACTTTTTTGCCCTGGAAAACAAGAGTGTCGCCGTCGTAGTCGAATGTTATCTGCTGGAATTTTTCCGCATCAAGATCAATCTGCTGGCCTTCGGGGCCTGTGATAATCAGTTCCATTTTTTCCGGCGGTTTTATCTCTACTGTATAGTCTGCCATAAGAATCACTAATTATATTATTATTGCGCAAGGTTGTATTTAAAGAAGTATTTTAAAAATCTGACTTTTGGAATTATCCGACTTGTTTCAAAAAAATAGTTTTTTCTCTTCTGAAAGTTATTTTTTCTCGCGCGCTTGCAACAATCCCAGAATATTATCTTCAGTGTCTTTGAAGTAGGCGGAATATCCTCTATTGTTAAATTCCGTTTTTTCCTTAATAACTCTGCCGCCCATCTCCTTTATAGTTTTTAGTGTTTCATCAATATTATCGACATCTATCGTTATTACCGGAGAGTTTATCGGGTTTGAACGCTTCAGCATTCCGCCGTTTATTGCGCCCGGTTCATTTAACCTCTCACCGTCATCTGTCGGTGCAGTGTGCCGGAGCGTATAATTAATGTCTGGCATGTCATTTATCTTCCATCCGAAAATATCGCTATAAAACTTTTGGGCGCGCTTGACATTTTCTGCAGGAATTTCAAAATGTACTACACGGTTCATAAAATTGCCTCTGGATAATACTTGTTTTAATTCAGTATATATAGATTTTGCAGAAGATGGAAGAACATATTGTGATTGACGTGAATTAGTTGGTTGATGTGAACCGGTTATCGGAATAATCGTGAGCCATTGTCTTTGTTTGAATGAGTTTGAGCATAGGAAGAAGTATTACTGCTAAAACGCGAAAACGGTTTTAATCGGTTCAAACCACCATGCCCTCTCTTGCAATTTCCTTTATAATAGATAGCTCGTTTCTTCTTTCGCGAAATTCTTTATGGGTGAGGCAGATTATTTCGACGTTCGCAGGACGATCTACAAGCTCGTAAATTTCCTCGAGCCTTTTTCTGAACGGCACATTTTCGAAATCATCTGATAAAATAAGCAGGTCATAGTCGCTTGATTCGAGATGGTCGCCGCGCGCCCGGGAGCCGAACAGCAGTATTTTTGCATCAGGATATTTCTTTTTTATTTTTTCAAGAAGCCACTCTATTTCTCTAACTTGCCCTTTACCCATACGAATATTACCTCTGCTCTTTTAAGCGCATCTCTGCCGCTTTCTTCATCATATAATTCTGCAGGAATACCGCCTGCTGCATCAGGGTATCTTGTTATTATAAAATCTGGAGTGAGTTTTCTTGCAACCGAAATGAGTTCTTTTGGTAGAGAGACCGCCATTGCAAGTTCGAAAAGATTGTGTGTTTTAGGAGCCGTGTCATTCTTTGAGAAGATAAAATACGCTTTCAGGGCTTTTTCAGCGCATTGCTCTGCAAAGAAAGCGCCAGCATAGTAATTCTTTGCGGTGAGGCAGTCTCGCGAGGTTTTCAAATCCGCTTCTGCCTGCTTTATCCAGTTCTCGGCTTCTTTGCGCATACTTTTTATTGCATTTGGGAATATATAAAGCAGGATGTTTTGTGAAGCTGCGCGCCAACACACTAGTTCTGCATAAGTTTGAGTACGGGAAAGGGGTTTATCAATAAGAAAATTGCTTTAAATATTTGTGTGTGAACAGGGATATTATGGGTGTAATCTCTAATTTATCCGACTTTCTTCAAGGAAAAACGAAAATCCTGGAAGAAGAAGTATCTATTTCAGAAGCACAAGCAATTATGAAAAATATACCCGAAGATACTTTTGTTTCCACCATTCCTGATATTTATGGATACGAGATACATCCATTAACTACGGTTCGCAGAATTTCAGAAGAAATTGCCGATTTCGGAAAGCCATTTGATGGTATTGAAAACCATCCAATTAAAAAAATAATGCATATTGTTTATCAAAATAGAGACGGCTCTAAGTCATATCGATTTGTCAAATCATATGTAATTTAAAACCCAACCCCAACTTTCTCATCCTCAAACTCGAAAGCCGATTTCGTTTTCCCGCCTTTGCCAATTACAACTTGCGAAGTCGTATCCTTCTCAATCATTGATTTCCACTTTGAAAGAAGCGCGCCGTCGCCGTCAAGATACAGCTTTATTTTCTCTTTGACATTCAGGTTTGCATCTTTTCGCATAATCTGGACGTGTCGTATAAGTTCCCTTATTAGCGATTCCTGGATTATTTCATTGTCGCGCTCAGTGTCAAGATAAACTGCTCCTCCTGTAAATGTTTGGCCCGCGAGGTTTTCTGTGACTTTCTCGCGGATTATGAGCATTTCTGGCGTCAGCTCAAAATTCCCAAGTTTTATTTTGCCCTTTTTTGCGTCTTCCTTTACTTTGCGCGCGCCAGCCTTTGAAAGCAAATCTGCGACAGTTTTTGCGTCTTTGCCGAATGCCGGGCCAAAGACTTTGTAATTCGGCTTGACATCGATTTCAAGGGATACGTCTCCAAATGCAATATCCTTTACATTTGCGAGCTCGCATACAACGTCATGAAGCCGCTCTATTGCAGAAACAATTTTCGCATCACCTGAAACTGTCGCTTTTTTCAGCGGCCATCTCAGGCGCAAATTCTTCTCCTGCCTTATTGAGTTGATTGATTCGACAACATCAAGCGCAATTTTCATGTCTTGTTCAAGGCCGGCATCAACGAGCGTTTTGTCAGAGTCTGGGAAATCGCAAAGATGGACTGATTCTTTACCCTCAGCTCCACTAAGCATCTGATAAATCGCCTCCGCGCTGAAAGGCGCAGCAGGCGCGATAAGCAATATTGCCTTTTGCAGGACATAATCCATCACAGCGAATGCGGTTTCCTTGTCTTTGCCTTCGTAATTCGGCGATGTGCGCTCGCGCGTCAGCTTTATGTAAGTCCTTGAAAAGTCGTTCACAATGAAATCATGGATTGCCGCAAGCGACTTGAAGCCGACATAATTCTTGTTGTGCTTTCCGCATTCTTCTGCAAGCGTATTAACACGCGAAAGCATCCATTTGTCGATTGTTGCAAGCGTTTTTGTGTCGAACTTTTCCGAAGGCTTGAAACCCTTTGGAGCATACGATTTCATGAAATTGACTGAATTGAACAGGATGTTGAAGAACTTCTGCACTGATTTGACCGCTTCCCAATCAAAGTAGAAGTCCGATTCAGGAGTGTTTGAGAGCAGGTAATAGCGCAGGACATCGCGCGAGAATTTCTCAATCACATCGCCTGGCGCAATGACATTGCCCAAGGATTTTGACATCTTATTGCCCTTATTGTCTAGCACCATGCCGTGCATTATTATGTTGTTGAAAGGCCTTCTGCCGAAGGTTATTGTTGAGCAGATAAGCTGTGAATTCCACCATCCTCGAATCTGGTCAGGGCCTTCGATGTTCAGCTCTGCAGGCCACATTTTGTTGAACTTTTCCTTTTCTTTCGGATAATGCAGCGATGCCCATGACGAGACGCCTGAATCAAACCAGACATCAAGCACGTCAGGAATTCTTTTTTGCATTCCGCCGCATTTTGCGCATTTGAATGCGATTGTGTCAATATAAGGCCTGTGCAGGTCTGTCAGCGTCTTTCCGCATTCGCCAAGTTCTTCAACCGAGCCGATGACTTTTACATTATTGCATTTGTCGCAGACCCAAATTGGAAGCGGAATGCCCCAATATCTCTGCCTTGAAATCGGCCAGTCGCTTAAGTTGTCGAGCCAGTCGCCGAAGCGTTTCTGCGCCCAGTCAGGAACCCAATTGACTTTTTTGTTTTCTTCTACGAGTTTGTTTCGGATTTCACTGACTTTGAAGAACCATTGAGGAACTGCAACTTGGAGAAGAGGTGTTTTGCATCGCCAGCAGTGAGGATAATCGTGCGTGACTTTTTCTGATGCGAGGATTGCGCGCCGCGCCGCGAGTTCTGCAATTATTTCTGTATCCGCCTCTTTTACATATCTTCCGGCGAATTTGCCTACACTTTTGTCAAATGTGCCATCCAAATTGACCGGGCAGAGCTTTTGAAGATTATTTTCAAGGCCTACTTTGAAGTCTTCTTTACCATGGCCCGGAGCAGTATGTACTAATCCTGCGCCGTCAGTTAGAGTAACGAACATTTCTGAGAGAACGATTTTTCCATTGACGTTTTTCTGAAGCGGCAGGATGTCTTTTAATGGGTTGGTGTATTCTTGTCCTGCAAGATCTTTTCCAAGCACGATGCCTGTGATTTTAAAGTGTTTAATTCCTGCTTTTTTCATTACTGTATTGACAAGCTCTTTTGCGATTATGAGTGTTTCGCTATTTTGGGATTTAGGGTTCCCAAAAGCTTGAAAATCCGAAGGATTTTCATGAGCATCATCATTAATCTGTACTTTTGCATATTCGAACTTCGGATGAACCATTATTCCGGTATTTGAAGGAAGTGTCCATGGAGTGGTAGTCCAGATGACGAAATATGTATTGGGAATGTTTTTTGCCAGGAATTTGACAAACACTGCAGGATCTGTTGCTTTCTGATATTCTATTTCGCTGTAGGCGACTGCGGTTGCGCAATGTGAGCAGACATGCACCGGATAGATTCCCTTGTAAAGAAGCCCTTTTTCGAATGCGATTTTGAACGTGTGCCACGCGCCCTCTATATAGTAATTATGAAGTGTAAGGTAGGGGTTTTCCCAATCCATCCAGACGCCGAGGTCTTCGAACTGTTCGTTCATTATGCCTATAAAATCAGTTGCGAACTTTCTGCATTCTGCATTGAATTTTTCTATGCCGAATTTTTCTATGTCTGATTTTTGGTTCAAGCCCAGTTTTTTTTCGACTTTGTTCTCTATCGGAACGCCATGAGTATCATATCCCGGCTGTGAATTGACGTCAAAGCCCGCCATCCGGAAGTAGCGCATATAGTAGTCCTTCAGCGTCTTGTTCAGGCCCGTGCCCATGTGAATATAGCCGGTTGCATAAGGCGGGCCGTCCATGAAGTAGTATGGTTTCTGTCCTTTTCGGGCTGAAAGAACCTTTTTTCTTATGCCTTTTTCTTTCCAGAACTGCGCGATTTCGACTTCCATCTGTTTCATGTTAAACGCGCCGGATGCTTGAGGCGCAGAGGCTTCGCTTTGGGCTGTTTTGGCTGGATTGTCTTGCTTTTGAATCATGGAAATTATCTCATTACGTCTCACTGCACTCGAAGCTTTTTATTGCAGCGCGTACTTTAGTGCAATAAAAATACCTTTAGGCGGATAATTTAATAAGGCTTTGATAAATTCGCTGATTAAGGATATTTTTCAAAAATAACCATTTTTTCTCCAGAGCCGTCAACGTTTAGAGCGTCTATGTACTTTTGAATGTTTTCCTCATTTCCTGTCAGTTCCGCATAGGTTACTGACGTATTTTTTCCTTTTTCATATGGCTTATTAATTCCTTCATCGCTTCCAAAATGAAGTTTTGTATTGACTCCTGTTTTATGGGCTAAATATTGATTAATCATAATCCACATGTCTTGTCCGGGCAATACCCGATACGTTTCAGTCACTTTTCCGTTATTTTGTCCGTTGTTTTTCATACTTATTTCAACTCGTTATCCGCAAAAGCGCTCATCATTCGGATGTTCGCCGCGCATTATTCAAAGTTCATAGTAAAAACTCAAAGAACAAGCAAGCGAAGAGAACGAAAAGGCGCCTTCGCTTAGATAATTATAATAATGCCCATAATTCCAATTATTGCAAAGCTTATACTAACTTCAAAAAAATTATACTGAGAATTGAAATAAGTGCGCGCCTGCGCGAGTTTAGCGGAGAATCCGAGAATCGACCATCATTATCACTCTTTTCTATTGTGTGCAAAAGAATATAAATGTTTGCGCGGCAGGTTACATTAGATGGTGGTGACATGAACTATAAAGATAAATGCAATGGCGATTCAGACCAATATACAATAACTGCATTGAACACAAAGAATGAACTCATAGATGTGATCGTTTCAAAGTGCAAACATTGCGATGAGACTGTTCCTGTAGTGGGGATATGTCCTGATTGTCGGACCGTATATGAGCATGTAAAGACCGTGGAGAATCCTGAGACGGGGTTTATACACTTTGTTTACGAGTGCTTACTGTGCCCGCCCGGGAAAAGGAAAGCTCAGAAAATAATCCGGGTAACTGACGGCAACTCAAATGCGAACACGAGGGATGACCTTATCAAGAATTTCCTTTGAATTCTTTTAAAATCATCATTTGTCTATTTTTATGTTGTTCCTAAATGGTTATTTAAACCTTTAAGCATAGTTATTCTTGTGAGTTGATGACAGACATCTTCAACTATGTAGTGTTTTCTGAACCTCTTGATTCGGGCCTAAAAGCAGTTTTTGACGATAGTGCGTTAGGTTATGATGAATGCGGCAAAAAATACACCCTAATGGAAAAGAAAGCATTTATAAACTATATAGAATTGATTATATCTAATTTTAATATGATTGGGTGTTCTTTATTGGAGTTTGCCAATGTTCCGGAGATTATAAAGATCATAAAAATGGAGTACCCCCCTTGGTTGCCTAATCATCAATTAGATTATAATACAGAGGAATCACATCAGTGTATATATGAGCATGTATTAAATCCGGGCGGATCCACTATAGATTTGCGTAATTATTGTGCGCGTAGACCGGATATAAAATTGGACTCTGACGGAGTACCAAAAAATCAGGGAGTTGATTTAACGCGTTCCACATCACTTAAATCCGTAGCTGTTGCTGTTAATCAGATGGCTTCTTTTGAAAATGATTCCTTGTATGAAAATCGTGTGGAGAGTCCGGCGTCTCTTAGAGAACTTTCTCAAAATGATGGGCTGAAATATTATTATCCCGGCAAATATAACGCATTATGTGAGGCTGTCATGCAAGTGGATTATCTTAAATTTACTTTAGATTGCGCTAAAAATTTCGATGAGAGCAAATACGTATTTTTCATAGATGGTAATCGAATACCAACAATTTTGCCAACTAATGAATTTTATAGCAAATATTTGCTTGGCAAAAGCGAGGATACTTGCTTTTCTTAGAATGCGATCTATTGTATTTGTTTTTCCATCGGAAGCAAAGCTATTTCTATCTGAAGTATGGGGGATGTTTATCAGTCTCCATTGGAAATAAAGGTTCTTTTAACCAACTCCAAGAAACAACTACAGAGGAAACACACCCCATTAAAATCAATGGCAGTAATTGTAGATGTTATAGAATATATTTGAAGAAATATACATGCGAGAAACAAAACATATATATACTCTTGTGCACAAAAGAAAAGTATAACTTTAGTTTAACATTTTTGGTTTTAGATTAGTGTTTTCAACCAATAGTTGAAAATCTTCAAGCCATTGGCGAGATGATTTAAAATCACAATTCGTTGGCGCGATTTGCAATGTTGAACACATTTTGTTTCAAAAATATATTTGCTTAAAATCTTTGGCGAGATTTTAATCAGATTGTTGGTAAGTTTTTTGGCATTTTCAAGCTTGTCTTGAAAAGTTTTCCACGGAGTGGAATAAACTTAATTGATTTGGCAATCAATTGAAGTTAGATTTTCTGTTGTATTAGTTTTAACTTTGTTGCTCAAACAAACTTGGCGGTTCATTCGAGTTGTTCTGTTGTAAGGAATACTTATACTTTGGCATAGATATACTTTTCGTTTGTGTATCGTATATATTGAACAATATACAACAATACAGAAATTGCCTAAAAGAACAGGCAATTTCTGTCTTTTTCAGTTTGGAATCGCAGCAAGCACAAATTCAAACTGAAAAATAAACGAACTAATGCAGGCAAAAAACTATGTGATAACAACAGAGTTGAATGGCGAACACTTCCCAAATGTTCCTTTTGGATCGCGCGCATCAAAAAAAGCGATTCAAAAATTCAAGTCATTGGCATCAGGGCAAAAAATAATAATTTATAATTCATAGTATGCGTGCAAATGAAAAGTAAATTTGTGCAGAAGCTCAAGGTACTAAGGTAAGACGGGGATTTAAATGGAATCTATCATACAAAGGGCAGTGTCAAATCAGGCAAGTAAGAGCGCACTTAGCAATAAGTCGCTGGACGAATTCGTCGGCTCAACCGATGCCAAAATAATGGTTGTCGGATGCGGCGGCATGGGAACAAACGCAATTAACCGGCTAGCGGCTGTAGGCGTTGTGGGCGCAGAGACAATTGCGCTTAACACGGATATGAAGCATCTAAAGACCATAAACGCAGACAGGAAAATCCTTATCGGCCAGGAACTCACAAAGGGTCTTGGAGCAGGAGGATACCCGAATGTCGGAAAACAGGCTGCTGAAGAGTCTATCAATGAAATAAGGGAAGCTCTTCGCGGAACAGACATGGTGTTTCTTATCGCAGGTATGGGCGGCGGGACAGGAACAGGATGCGCGCCAGTTGTAGCTGAAGTCGCAAAGGCGCAGGGTGCAATCGTCATTGGTGTATGCACCATGCCATTCAAAATAGAGGGCGCAAGAATTCACAAAGCAGAGGACGGCCTTGCAAAGCTAAGGCAGCACTGCGACACAGCAATAGTTATTGAAAACGACAAGCTTGTCGAAATCGCGGGAAACATGCCGCTGCAGCAGGCATTCGCGGTGGCAGACGAGATTATCGTGACAATGATAAAAGGAATTACCGAGACAATATCAACTCCGTCTCTTGTCAACCTCGACTACGCTGACGTAAAAGCGATAATGAAAAACGGCGGTGTGGCAATGATTGGAGTTGCGGAATCCTCAAGCGCAGCACGTGCACGTGAAGCAGTGGAGAAAGCCATGGCAAACCCGCTTCTTGATGTGGACTACAAGGGCGCAACAGGAGCATTGGTGCACATAACCGGAGGAAGCGATCTAAAGCTCGAGGAGATTACGGAAATCGGCGAATATGTCGCAAGAAACCTCGACGCAGGAGCTCAGACAATCTGGGGGGCGAGAATCGACGACAATATGAAAGGTGCGCTAAGAGTGATTACAATAATCACTGGTGTGCGCTCGCAATATGTCCTTGGTCCTCAGTCTGCTGAAACTACAAAAGTTTCCTCAGGCATGACCAGCACATTAAACACTCTAGGAATCTCAGTAATACGATAAGAGATAAAGCAATTGAAGACAGTTCATGAAAATCCTTTCGCAAGCTTTGCTTGCTCTAGGCTTTTTGGGTTACGCCCAAAAGCTTGCCGCGAAAGCGGCATGATTTGAGGACTTAATGTCCTCAAAATCCTTACGGATTTTCAAGCTTTTGAAAGTCATCTCGTTCGCTTTGCGAACTCGAAGCTTTTCAAGTTCTTTTGAACTTGAAAATCTTGCTCTGCAATTTATTGCGAAGTTTCGGCTTTCAAAATAACACTGCCTTCTTACATACCTTAAAATCTGCCAAATAAAAGCAGGGGCCAAAAAACATGCGCTTCTTTTGAAGGACAGCATCGGATTTTGGCTCCGCGTTATTTTCAGTTTGGGTCTATATTCCGTAGCTTTCTGCGGTTCATCCAAACTGAAAAGATAGAAATTGCCTACGACAATTTCTTTATCTTTTTTAATTTACGTAGTTCATATTTTCTTAGGCGTATTCCAATGGATTTATTAGAATATCTTGGTGTGCGTAGAACTCCGGAAAAGAATTATGAAACACTTGGAATAATTGCTGATTGTGGAACTAAAACTAGGAGCGATATCAGGATATTATTGAGCAATAAAGAGCGTTATATATCATAATACCTTCTCTGCAAGAATTCTATTTTCTTTAGCATTTGGATATTTTTCAACTTCTGTGAAATAGAAGCCATATTTGACAAGATATGTTAGCATCTCGCGCCGGTTGTTGCGCGTTTTTATCCGAATTTTTTTGTAGCCTCGCGCCTTTGCCCAGGATTCCAGATAATCCATCAGCGCGGCAAGAATACCCTTTTCTCTGAACTGCAGCGCAACGCCGGCCATCCAGCAGTAGAATGATCCATCTTTAAATCGGTCATATCCCACAAGATAGCCCGCAGGCTTATTTTCAAAATATGCGGCAATGATCAAGTTTTCCTTTCCTTTGTATCTGTCCGCAAAATATTCTTCTGTGCGCGACCTTTCATCAAATTCCGGAATCGTAAGATTAACCTTTACCGCTTCTTCAATCGGAACTTCTTTAACAAGAATTTTATTTTTTGCCGGCATTTTATTCATATCTATCCCCAGACATAAACGCGCACTTCTTTTGGCGAGAAAGTTGTTTCATTTCCTGACATGATGTATCCGACTGTTATTATATTTATGTTTTCTTCCGGCTTTTCAAGCTCAAGGGACTCGACGAGCAAGAGGCTGTAAGAAATTTTCGCGTCATTTGTAGTGTTTATCATCAGGGAGTTCTCTCCGGTTTGGGTGGCTGATGATATGTCCAATATTTCTTCGTTTCCGGAATAATCTCCGGAATGCTGTTTAAGAAGCGTGCCGTTAATGTATATTGACGGATCTGAGGCATTTATGTAATTGACGGAAATGGTTGCCGAATCAAGCGCGCCTTTATCCGCAGTATAATTTATGTATTCCGGCGCGCCGGGTTTAGGGTATATCGTTCCGTGGCTTATGTTTGATTTTGACATTCCGACAGTGAATTTCAGAGGGGTTTTAAGCGTGCTGTTGAGCTCCGATTTTATTCCTGAAAGATTTTCGGCAGCGGCAAGGTTTCTAAGCGTTCCTGCACTATCCATTGCGGAAAGGCCGTCATAAACATGTGCGCGAATGTTTTCTGTTTTGCTGTTTGCAGTATTTATATGCGGCATGACAAAAACAAGAAAGCCGGTGACCATCATAAATGCGATTGTCGCTTCAAGCGTATGCAGAAGGCCTTTTCTATTTTCCTTAATTTTTTTCAGAACTCCTTTTTGCATTGCGCGCCCAATATCCATTAATTACCATCTCCAATCCACAGCGCGATGTTCATGTATGTTTTAGTTATGTTTCCAAGCCGCCCTATGAGTGTCATCGGCCTGCTTACTACGATTACATCACGGTCGTCAGGTATTGTCCCGCCGATGCTTGTTGTTTTGTTCTCGATGGTTATGTTGTAGCTGATTCCGCTTCCAATACGCTGCTGTATCTCAGAGCGTGTCAGTGACGCAAGTTCCTCTATTCTTTTGTCGGCAATTCCGTTTATCAGGGCAGGCAGGCCTATCAGAGTTGCCGGCGGATTCAAATACATGTTCTTTTCGGCAAGCGATGTTTCATATGTTCCCGGATGCACGTATATTTCGAATTCGGTTACGTTGTACAGCCGTATTTCCTTATGCGTTGTGTTGTAGACTGACACGTTTAGATCCTTTCCGATTATCGTTACTGTTCTTGTTCCGGTATATATTGAAGTCATGTTCAGGATATTGCTGAATTGTTCTCCGGAGCCGTTGAATGTGTTTTCGCTGTCATTATAATAATTTGTGAATGTTGAATTCAGGTTGATAACCGGGCTGAAGCTATGGTTTGAGTAGACAACTATTTTTGAAAGCTGGTCGTATATTTTTAGGAATACGCCGTTTGCATAATCTATTTTTGCGACAGTCGGATATAGCGTAACATTTGGCAGGCCGTAAGTAAGCAGGTCTATGCCTTCTTCAAGCAGTTCAGAATCATTCAGCTCCAGCGAAGATATTCCGTTTGGGGAAAATACCACATTGATGAGTGAATTCACCACCCAAAGCTCAGAAGAATTTCGCGTTATTTCGAAATATATATCTTTTGTAGTTGTGTTTCCAAAGCTGTCGTTTGCCCACACATTTACGCTCCAGTTTCCGAGGCGCGCGAATCGCGTCCTTGTGAAATTATATTCATACATTGTTCCGTTTTCTATCGAAGATATGTTTGCCATTGGCGCCAGGTATATTCGCGTGCCATTAAGAGGGCTTCTTATTGTTACTAGTGCAGTGTCAATATCTTCGGCTCCGGAAGAGTCGGTTATGTTCGCGCGGATCATTACCACATCAGTTCTGTTGAACATAATAGCATATTCAATATTCAAACCATTTACGTGATATGTGCCAAGAGATATTATTTTTGGCGCCTGGTCAAGGCAGCAAATTTTGTCGCTGTAATAGTCCGGTGTCCCAATATGCGAATCAGTGCTGTTAAATACTGAGAAAATTGCGGTTTCATTTTCGCCGCATGCCGGCTTTTTTGAGCACCTAACATGCGGCGTGACGCATAACGTGTAATTGAAATTTCCGTTGGAATATAATTCTACGTGCGTATCGTTTGCATCATAAAGCGCAGCGATTCCTTCTTCATTCGCAAGACAGTTTGCCCTTAAGGAAAGGCTGCCTCTAAGAGTTGCCGACTTCAGATCACAGCATGCTGAGTAGCCATAGTATCCGCACTGCGCGATATGTGAGTCGTTAAGAGAATATGATGAAAACATGCAGATTTCTTTGCCAATACAGCCGCTGCTTCTCATAGAGCACGTCATTGCTTCCGCAGAGCGGCTTAATGCAAGTAGTAAGAAAATGCATAAGAACACGCGGAAATGAAATCGCATATTATTTATATTGTGGCGCTGTTATTTATATAACTATGATTTTTTTGGCCCGATGAATAAAAAACTAAATATGTTTATATATGTTTATATATCTTAGACGCCATTATATTTTCATGGCACTGCAAAAGCGTTCCGGAAGCATCGCGAGGCTATTTTTCTTTGTATTGATACTGGTCATAGTTGGCGGCTTTATGGTTCTAAAAACATCATCAGCTACGGCATCCAATACAAAAGCAGCCGAAGGCGTAAAGACGCTGTATGAGCTGGCCAATCCAGGCACATCTTTTGAGGTTGTGGCTGTAACTGAGGAAAGCGGAGTCTATAAGGTTCTTCTGAAATCCACTGGATCTGGCGGAACAACATATCATGATGTTTATGTCACAAAAGACGGAAAGCTATTATCGCCCGGCGTTATACTTGTGGAGAATTCAACAAAGCAGCTTGAAAAAATGAATGGTTTTGTTGACTGTCTTAAGGAAAAGAATGTGATGATTTTCGGCGTTCTGAACAGCTCTTTCTCTCCGCAGGGCGCGGCAACAACAAGCCTTCAATTGCAGGCGCTTGGAATGTATTCCGGAAAAATCTATGTGAGCTGCGACGGCCCGAACCTGCAGGCATGCGTAAATGCCGGAATTACCGAAGTTCCGTCAGTTGTTTACGAGAACAAGGCATATAGCGGCGCAAAGGATATCGCATGGTTCGAGCAGCTTAGCGGATGCAAATTCTAAATGGCGGCGCTATAAATTATATATGTGCGAAAGACCATATTATAATCATCTATGTTTAACAGAGCCATTATTGGGAGAGTGGCGGGGTTCGCAAGGGGTATGAATCTGTTAGCAGTTTTTCTATTTTTTCTGATGTTCTTTACACCTGCAGAAGCCGCAAATACTCAAGGCCACCCGTTTTCCCAGATTTATTATATTGATACAAATTTCAATATGTCCGCGTATAACATTACGAATGTGAGCTATGTTGGCGTTGGCATTAGCTCTCCGGCTTATCCTTTGGATGTTGCTGGAGCCGGGAGAATAACCAACAATCTTTATGTCGGAGGAACTCTCGGCGTAGGAACGATTTCTCCGCAAAACGCGCTTAATGTCATCGGCGACATAAATGCGACAGGAAATATTTATGGAACTTTGGGTTCAGGCACCGTAAATACGACATCCATTATTGATTCGGCAGTTACTGACGCGAAAATTTCGGAAGTCAACTGGATAAAGCTTCAGAATTATCCTTCAGCATGTGGCTCCGGCAAAGTGGTTCAGGGAATAGATGATACGCTGGCATGCGTCAATATAAGCGAACTTGTTGAAACTGTTGGAAATGTTTCTGGTTCGGGTAGTTTAGATTACATCCCTGTCTGGACTGGCGCAGAAACTCTTGGCAATAGTTTTATTTATCAGTCCGGCGGGCTTTTATACACGACAACAGGAATTGTTGTTGGCGGCACCATTGATTTGAACGATAGTTACAGCATTATTAACGCGACTTATGTAAATGCCACAAATATTTATGCCGGAGGCAATGCAGTTCTTACTACGGCAACAATATTTGGAGGTAATGTTAGTGGAACCTATAGTAACGCACAGCTTGCATTAAATTCTGTCGGGGCGAGCCAGATAATAAACGGATCAATAGATTCAAGCAAGCTTGTGCCTGACTTGAACCTTGCATGGGCTAATCTTACAAATTTCCCTGCAAACTGTTCGGCAGGCCAAGTTGCTACTGGATTCAACGACACCCATATAATATGCACTTCATCGGGAACTGGTGAGATTGGAGGGATCGGCACTCTGAATTATCTGGCCAAATTCACAGAAAATCAGGCTATTGGCAATTCTGCAGTCTATGAAGAAAACGGCCTTGTCGGAATAGGCGTTGCAGTATCGCTAACCAATCCGCTGAATATTAATGCAAGCGCATCCGGAAGCTCTATTGCATTGATTGGCAGGGCGTCGGACAATGCATCGTCTATTGATTTTTTAGACAGTGCGAGAACATCTGCGATTTCAATTAAACGCAACGGCACTGCTCTTGGAATAACCGGCGGTAATGTGGGTGTCGGGACAATGACACCGAATTCAACGCTGCATGTTGCAGGCAATATTACAGTAACGCCGGATTCTGATGTGTGTATAGATGGCGGAAATTGTTTAAGCAGCAGGGTTGCGTCAATTTTTTATAATAAGACCGCTACTACTTACACAGGTAGTTTGAGTTATAGCAGTTTAACCGGTTATAAAGCGGGTGATGCCATTTGCAATGCAGAATTTTCAGGCACTCATTTATGCAGTATGGCGGAAATATCATTTACAATAGCTACGCAGAATTTGAGTTCAATATCTGGATGGGCTGGTGAAGCATGGATTGCAACAGGTCCTGCGAAATATTCTCCGGCATCGCTGCCAGTTAATGATTGCAACGGGTTTACACATGGCGCTGCAGGAAGCTATCTTGGCAATTGGTGGTCATTCGATCAATCAACAGGCGGAGTAGGCAAGACAGGACAATGCGGCAATACGTTACGTTTGGGGTGCTGTAAATGAAATCAGGGGCAATAATTAAGATGCTGCTATTTACCATTTTAATTGTATTAATGAGTAATGATGCTGATGCCGCAATATATGTAAAAGACCACGGAAATTGTCCTGCAAGTTATCAATCTCAGGATTGTACGGGTGTTAATAAAGCATGCGGTTATACAAGCAGCGTATTGTATTGCGATGATCCAGCTACAATAAATAGCACAGTGCCTGGAATTACGGGCACTTCAAATACCACCCCTTATAATTCCAGTCTTGGCGGCGGTTATATTATTGATTGCGTAAAAAACGCAGCAACTTGTACTCCGTGGTTCTGCCAGAGCGATAGCTCGTGCTATAATAATCATCAAAAAACAAATTGTACTGCAGGAGCACACACATCCACTTGCGATACCAGCTGCGTCAGCAGCAGTTATGCAAATTGCAATGGCGGTTGGGGTGATGGCTGTGAGGTCAACGTGCTTGTGGATGGATGCTCTGCGATTGGCCAGCTTGACGGCAATAATACTGTTAATTCCAGTTGCGAATGCCAGTGCAAGACAAATTATTATGATTGCGACGCAAGTGGTGTGGGTTCCGGCAACGGCTGTGAAATTCATGATGGCGATGCATGTACTGGTGCTGGAGGATTGCCGGGAAACTGGAGCGGATGCAGCTGTGTTGTGGCTCCGCAGCACCACATTACAGGTACCCCTGCCAGCTATAGTTCAATAGCCCCTAATTTGTGGTCCGTACAGTACGGCACAGGATCATTATTAAATCTGACGAGTATGGCCTATAATGCGACTTTGAGTGTAAATGGCAGTGGATGTCTCTTTTTTAACGATTCGTCATCATTATGCACCGCTCCGACTATCAATGGTCAGGTTAAGGGTATCGGTTCTACAGGCAATGTTGCGTGGTGGAAAAACAGTACGGACATAACATATGATTCAGTCGATAATTTTTATTGGGATTCGGTAAATCACCGGCTTGGCATAGGCACTAATATACCACAGCAAAAATTAGATGTGATAGGAAACCTTAATGTAACCGGAATAGTATATGAGGGCGGCATCGCTTTGTCCGGCCTGTATCTCGGCATTTCAGACACTGCCGCAGATTCAATTAAGCTTAACGGACAGTTGAGTACGTATTATCTTAATGCAACAACCCTTTTTAGCGGAAATGTGACTGGGAATCAAACTAATCTTCAGCTTGAGCCGGGCTCTGTAGGAACGCCTCAAATATTGGACGGCGCAATAACTTCTGCAAAGATTGCGTCAGATTTAAACCTCGGATGGGCGAATCTTACTAATTATCCCCTAAACTGTTCGGCAGGCCAAGTTGCTACTGGATTCAACGACACCCATATAATATGCACTTTGGCAGGAACCGGCGATATTCTGGGAACAGGTGCGCCAAATTATTTAGCTAAGTTTACTTTAGCACAAACTATCGGGAGTTCCACCATGTATGAGGAAAACGGCCTTGTCGGAATAGGCGTTGCAGTATCGCTAACCGATCCGCTGAATATTAATGCAAGCGCATCCGGAAGCTCTATTGCATTGATTGGCAGGGCGTCGGACAATATGTCGACTATTGCTTTTTTTGACAGTGCGAGAACATCTGCAGTGTCAATTAATCGTAACGGTAATGCTCTTGGAATAACCGGCGGAAATGTCGGAGTTGGAACAACAACGCCTCAGAGTTCATTTGAAGTTGCGGGAACATTTAATGCATCCTCAAATAACGGCACATTGCTTTTGAGTTCAGAAGGGGATGTAAAAGTGGGTGTATAGACAACTATATATAGGATAAATACTAATGTATGATTGCAGGAGCTGATAATTGATGAGGGTAACTGGTTTTATAAATAAAAAACATCCGGGTTCTCTGAATTATTTTGCTTCTAAAATTATGGTGCTTTTTTTATTTGCTATTTTATTTTCATCTACTGCTCAGGCAAGAAGCTTCATAGTTTCAAATAACTCTCAACTGTCTCAGAATTTTCTTGTTGTCAACGGCTCCACAGGCTACACCGGAATAGGTACTGGCACTCCGCTATATCCTTTGGATATTGTCGGTGACATTCGTTGGAGCAGTAACCTTACCGGCGGTGCAGTTCCATGGGCAAGACTTACGGAATTTCCCGATGCATGTCCTGCTGGTGAAGCAGTTCAGACTATTGGCGGAACTTTGAGTTGCATTAAATTGAACTCCACAAGCGGAAATACG
>JAHILE010000056.1 GCA_018897155.1 Nanoarchaeota archaeon
GGTTCGTTCCCTGCCCTATTCTTAGGTTTTCTAGAAGAAAAATCTAATGATTCTTGAATTCCGAGCGCTTAGAAGCTGGTGACGCAATTCATCCGCCCGCTAAAGCGGGCAGGGTTCTTGCGGCGCTCGGACTAAATAATTACTTTAATCTCCTTATCATATACAACTTTTTTTACGCTATGCATCTGGACCAAATCGCGCTCTATTGGCTTGAATTTCTCAGGCATTGTCAACTCTTTGACTTCTGCTTTTAATGATTGTCCTGCATCTTTTTTCGCTTTCCATATCGCGCTGTTAAGTTCAATAATATCTGCGGTTGAGAAAGAAACCTGCGTTGCCGCTTTTGTCGGCTCCGGGAATTTTTCTGCGTGTATGTCGCCTTCTGCAAGTTCGCTGTAAATCTTATCTGTGATAAACGGCACAATCGGCGCAAGCAATTTCATTGATTCGAAAAGTACGTGATGCAGCGTGTAAAGCGCGGCGTTTCTTTCTTTTTCAGTATATGCGCCCTTTTCATTATACGCGCGATTCTTAACCATCTCAAGATAATGTGATGAAAATATTTCCCAGACAAAGTTCTTGATTCGCATCGCAGGATTATGAAAGTCGTATTCTTCATAGCTCTTTTTTGTAGATTCGATTAGCGCGTTAAGTTCGCCCAAAATCCAGTAATCAATAGGCTGCAGCTCGGAATCTTTCAATTTTGCTTTTGGAAATGACGAAATGAAGCGGCTCGCATTCCAGAGCTTTATCAGGAATTTGTTTCCGGATTCTATCCGCGGAAACGAGCACATGATGTCTGTGGAGTGGATGTTGCCTTCAAGCGCGCACCACAGCCTGAATGACTCTGCGCCGTATTTCTCAATGACTTCCTGCGGGTTTATGACATTGCCAAGGGATTTTGACATTTTATTGCCTTTCTCATCAGTTACGTGGTAATGTATCCATACATCGCGGAAAATTGGCTCGCCTAAAAGCTGGTGGCATCGCAGAAGTGTGTAATATAGCCATGTTCGGACAATTTCGCGTCCCTGCGGCCTGATTGTGACTGGCTTGTACTTTGCGAAAAACTTCGGCTTGTCGGTATAGTGCATGATGTAAAGCGGCGAGATTGAGGAGTCAAACCACGTGTCAAAGACGCGCGTCTCCCCAGCAAATTCCTTTGAATCGCATTTGGGGTTAGGGCACTTTTGTACCGGAGCAGCGTCCTTCCACGGCCGGTAATACGGGCCCTTTTCAGGCACAATAGTTTCTCCGCATTTTTTGCAATACCAGAGCGGGATTTCAGTAGCATAATACCTGCGCCTTGACACTGCCCAGTCCATTGAGATAGCGTCAATCCAGTCAAGCAGAATCTGCCTGCTTTGAGGGGCATAAAAATTGAGTTTCATAGCGATTTTTCGCATGTCTTCCTTGAACTCAAGCTGGCGGATGTATATTTCTTTCATCGCCACGAATTCTATCGGCGTCTTTGAGCGCTCGCAAATCGGCGTCCTGTGGCTTGAATTTATCTGCTTTTCAATCAGGTTTTTTGCCTGCATTTCCTCAATTATTTTTTTGCGCGCCTCCTTCACTTTCAGCCCTGCGAGAAAGCCAGCGTTTTCATTCATTTTGCCGTCAATGCCTATAGAATATATCGGCTCAAGCTTTTCATCGCGAAAAAATCTTATGTCGTTGGAATCGCCGAAAGAGCACATCATAACAAGCCCGCTTCCTGCATCAAGTTTCGCATACGGGTGAGCTTTTATCGGCACTTCTTTTCCATAAATCGGCGTTATTGCGGTCTTGCCAACAAGGTCTTTGTAGCGCGCATCCTCCGGGTTGAAAATAACCATCGCGCACGAGCAGATTAATTCGGGTCGCGTGGTTGCGATTATTATCTCCTCTCCGGTTTCCTTGACTTTGAATTTCACATAATTAAAAGTTATTTCCTCTTCCTTGTAGTCGATTTCTGAGTCCGCTATTGTTGTCCTGCATTGCGGGCAGTAGTTGTTGACTTTTTTGTCCTCGTATACAAGACCCTTTTTCCAGATGTCGATAAATGTCGCCTGTGTAAGCGCGCGGTATTCCGGCGAATCCGTATAATATACGTCGCCGATATTGTTTCGAGCTTTGCTCGAAAGCTTCGAGCCATCGGCGAGATGATTTCCGAGTTCCCATGAGCAGAACGAATGCCCGAGTTTGTAGAATGTATCAACTGATGCCATGCTGAACTCTTCGAGAAGCTTTTCGCAGTATTCTATGAATTTTTCGCGGCCGACAACAGTTGGAATCACGTTGAATTTCTTTTCTGCCGCCACTTCTATCGGAAGTCCGTTGCGGTCAAGCCCTAGCGGAAATATGACCTCGTGTCCGGTCATGCGTTTAAAACGCGCGAACATATCCATCAGCGTGTAAACTGTTGCGTGGCCTATGTGCACCGGTGCGTTGATGTATGGCGGCGGCGTGTCTATTGAGAAAACCGGCTTTTTGGTGTTTTCGTTGAAAGCGTAGCGCTTTGTCTCTCGCCATTTCTTTCGAATAGGCTCTTCCATTTCCTTTGACCATGTCTTCTCTTTCAGAGGCATAAAATTCACAGAACAAATATAGAATCAATCTGCAAATTATTGATGGGAAAATGATTTAAAGCTATAAAAGCGGATTCCCCCCTCAATTCGCGAGCTATTAATGTTTGATTATTCCGTATTCAGTGATTACCTATATATACATAATCAAACAAAATAAAAATCATGTCTGATTTTGTCAAAGTTCTCGCGGCAGGCGTAACGCTCATCATTTTCGCGCTCCTTATATCCGGCTCTTCTATGTTTGAAGAAGAGGGAATTGCTTCTAACAACATAACTTTGTTCTCCCAAAATATTGTCGGGCAAATCGGTTCTGTGCAGGAGACTTTCAGGCGCATTTCTTTTGGCTCGTTTTCAGTCGGGCAGACTCTAGGTGAAGAAACCACAAACAATCTAAGCGACGCAATAATAGAAAATGGATGGTTCAGGGAGCATTCCGAGTCATTCCAGTTTTCGGGAAGCGGCGCGGTTGGCGCGTATATGACATTTACAGTAGCTGATATGAACAAGTACGGCAGCCTTCAGATTTATTTTAACGACAGAAAAGTTTATGATAACATCACTGCAAAGGGAGATTACCGAATTCAGATAACTTTACCGGAAGCGACAAACACTATTGAGATAAAAGCGACATCATCTGCTGAGAAATTCTGGGCTCCGACAACGTACATTCTAAAAGACATAAAGCTTGTTGTGAAGCGATATGGTGAGCAGGAGTACGTAGTGCCGTTTACAGTTTATGATTATGAAGCTGTCGGATGGAGCACAGGCCGCCTCTTATTCGGAGTTGACGATGCGACAATTGCTGGCGATCTTGCAGTCAATGTGAATGGGCAGGAAGTGTACCGCGACAGGCCTATTTCAAGGAGCACAATACACCAAAAGGATTTCACGCGCGAAAAAGCCCAGATACATGCAGGCGAAAATACACTTCGTTTCAGGACTGAGAAAGATGCAACATACGATTTGTCAAATGTCGAGCTTTTGATGTTCTTCTTTACCGGAAGCGAAAGCGTTACAAAGAAAATCTATTTCAGCATGGGCGACGGCCAGCTCGCCCTCTACAAGGCGCAAAATTCGACAGGCAGGATAACATTTGATGTTGACGCGGTTTATCTTGACCGCGGAATCACAGTTATGGTCAACAACAAGCCGATTGAGCTGTCAAAAGTTGAAAGCGAAGGAGGCTTCAAAGAGAATTATGTCAATTTCGACCTCAAGGACCTGCGCTCCGGAAGAAACACAATAGAATTCAAGACGCGCGGCTCGTACAGCTTATCAAATATAAGGGTGCTTTCAATCGTGCCTGTGGATGAAAACGATCCGTAGGCAGTATAAATATGATTAATTAAGTTTTTGCGTCTTCTTTAAGTGCTTCTTTCATCTTCAGCGCGTCTTCTTCAAGTTTCGGGCTTTCGCATATGATTGTCATATCCAGCTTGCGCCGCAGAATTTCGCGCGCCAATGACGCAAATTGCGGGTTTCCGATAGGTTCGTGGCTGCGCTCGTTTCCCTTGCCTTCTGAAACAATCGAGTAATTGATGCCCGAGAAATGGCAGTGAAGATGAGGAGTGAAAACGCGGCAGAGCGTAGTATCCGCGATTGAATGACGATGAGGAGCGACATCGCGATAAGTCGTCGCATCCGCGATGGAGCGACGATGTTTGTATTCTTTCGCTGCGTCAAGCACTTTTCCGTAATCTATATGCCCTGCCTGCCTTGCGTAGATGTGCGCGAAATCGATAACTGGCGCGCATTCTTTTATGTCTCTGCACAGCTCAATTATTTCATCAAGCGTGCCGAATTGGCTCGACTTTCCGCTTGTCTCAAGGCCAAGAATTATGTTCCAGCTTTCTTTTCTGATTTTTTCAGCAAGTTCGATGCATGCGTCGCGTATCATCCCGATTGAAGCCGCAGCATTTTTCCCGTAAAATCCCGCATGCACCACAACTATTTTCGCGCCCATTGCTTCGCCGCGCTCGAGCGAATCAAGAACGCGCTGTTTGCTTTCTGCAATTGTCTGCGCTTTTTCGCTTGCAAGATTGATGAAATACGGCGCGTGCACCGAAAGGTCGATTCCGTGCTCAATTGCCGCAGTGCCGACTTTTTTTGCGGTTTCATTCGACATATGGACGCCGCGCACGAATTCGACTTCCAACGCCTTGAGACCGAGTTCTCGGACGCGTGAGATTCCGGAAATAGTGTCGCGTTTTGTTGCAGAGATTGGAACTCCGGCAGTGCCGAATTTTACTGTCGCGCCCATGGGAAAGAATTGGATGGCTTAGAATAAATAGCCGTCGCCTAAATCCTGCGCTACAGAAGTTTTTTATAGTAAAGAGGCATTACTTCGCGGTCAACTGTGAATTTATACATCGTGCTATTGCTTGTGTTTCGGTACTCTTTTTTTAAGTCAGGCAGTACGCCCATATAGTATAATAAAGGTAGGTTGACTTGCGATATTAAATTTGGAAAAGAAACTTTTGCGGCCATAGCTATACGATCCGATGATGTGTATTCAGTTTCATGGCCGTGTTTGTATATGCACTTAAGGATACTCAATTGCCTTTGTGATACATTTCCTGTGAAAAGCTTCCATATGCGCTGAAAGCTATCTTCACCCGCATTCAGTTGCTTTGCAATCTCTTTGAGATCTATGTCCTCCATACGTGTAAGGATATCATCGCGCTTTTCAGGAGTCATTTTTTCTACATTATATGTTTCCAAAAGATATTTTTTAAATTTTTCATCAAGTACGTTTTTCATAATCTGTGCTTCGAATTAAATATTTAATAATGTTTTGATTTGCCAATATCTGGATTTCGCAACTCTTTTAAAACTAATTGTTTATATTATTTATCTATGCCACAAAAGCGCGACTATTACGAAGTTCTGGGCGTCAAACGCGGCGCAACAGATGAGGAGATAAAGAAAGCATACCGCATACACGCAAGAAAATTTCACCCGGATGTAAATCCCGGAAACAAGACTGCTGAAGAGAGTTTCAAGGAAGTCAACGAGGCTTTTGAAGTCCTGAAAGACCCGCAGAAACGCACGCAGTACGACCAGTTCGGCCACGCTCCCTTTGCAGGCGGCGGTGCAGGAGCCGGTGCTGGAGGATTCAGGGGATTTGGCGGAGGCGGTGCCGGCTTTGAGAATTTTGAGGACATTTTTTCAAGTTTCGGTTTTGGCGACATATTTGACGTTTTCACAGGCGGACGAAAAAGGGGCGGAAGGCGCGGCGGTCCAGTGGATGGCGCTGACCTTCGATTTGACCTGAATATTACGCTTGACGAGGCTTTCAGCGGCGCCGTCAAAAAAATCAATATTCCGCGATTCGAAAAATGCCCGACATGCAAAGGCTCCGGTGTAAAGCCGGGAACAACGCTTAAAGACTGTTCAAAATGCGGCGGACGCGGAGAAGTCCAGGCAGTGCAGCGGACGCCGTTCGGCCAGTTTGTCAGTATCAGGGCATGCGACAAATGTGGTGGAGAAGGAAAGGTTGCGGAGGCGCTATGCCCTGAATGCGCCGGCGCGAAACGGGTGGAGAAGACGCGCACAATTGACATAAAAATCCCTGCAGGAGTAGGCACTGGCTCGCATCTAAGGGTTGAAGGAATGGGCGAGGAAGGCACAAACGGCGGATATTCCGGCGACCTTTATATTATTCTGCATGTTGATTCACATCCTATTTTTGACAGGTACGAGAACGACATTTACGCAAAGACATCTATAAGCATACCGCAGGCTGTTTTTGGCGCAGAAGTCGAAGTTCCGGCAATCAAAGGCAAGGTCAAGCTTCGCATTCCCCAAGGAACGCAGAGCCATACGATTTTCAGGGTTAAGGGCCAGGGAATGCCGGATATCAGGACTGGCAAGCGCGGCGACCTGCTTATCCGCATTATCGTAAACATTCCGGCAAAAGTGTCAGGAAAAGAAAAGGAGATTCTTGAAGAATACGCCAAAATTGCAAAAGGAGAGGGCGCGAAAGTGGAAAAGGGTTTCTTTGACCGATTCAAAGAGTATATTTGAGGTCGAAATATGCCAAGACTGCTTATATATGTTATGACTTCCGATAAAGGTAAAGCGCCGAAAATTGAAGACGACATTTGTATCTTATGTGGATGCAAAAAGAGAAGCATAGAAAAGCATGCAGAAGTCGGCGATTGGATTATAGGTATAGGTGGCAAAAAACTCTGTAATGGGATATACGACAGAAAGCTGATTTATGCCATGAAAGTCGAAAGTTGTAACCCACCCACATCAAAACATTTTACCCATTATGGTGATAAGGCAATTTCTATCAATGATTTTAATGAGATTACTGAAGTAAAAAGAACAAAATATATCCGTAATAACCCCGATACATACCAAAGATTTGATAAGCTTATGAACAGCCAGCCACGAGGCAAGATTGGCTCTTATTGTTGTAGAATACCCTGCAAATATGGCTTTGAAGAAAAAGAGGCATTATGAGATTTAGGAGCAAAGCCATCATTCTATAAATCTTTATTAACAATCCGCGCTAACATAATCTAGTAAATGTGGTGATTGTTATGCGCAAAATTCTCCTTGAAAAAATCAAAAAAGCTTTCAGAACAGAGAAAAACGTATTATTTGCTTACGTTTACGGAAGCTTTGGAAGAGGGGAAAAGGATTACAGCGACATTGATTTAGCAGTATTTCTCAAGAAAATACCGAAAAACAGCGCGCCTTATGAAGCAAAACTCGGACAAAAGCTTGAAAAAGAAACAGGAAAGCCGGTTGAAGTAAGGATTATGAATTCAATGCCGCTGCTTTTGAAATCGCGCGTATTCAAGGAAGGAAAAACAGTATTTTCAAGAAATAAGAAGGCGCGCGTCAGTTTTGAAACCGCATTAATGAGCCGTTATCTTGATTTTTCATATATTATGCAAGAATACGACCAAAGGAGGCTTGAACGGTATGGCATTGGATAAATCGCTTGTAAATCTTAGAATCGATGTAATAGAAAGGAATCTGAAAGAAATAAAAAGCATTCTTGATGAAGGCGAGGAAAAATTCCTTAAAACCTATAGAACCACATTGGCCGGAAGGCATGCGCTTCTTGAGTCTATTGAGGCTTGTATTGACATTGGAAATCATATAATCGCAAGCATTGGACTAAGGAGACCCGAGGATTACAAAGACGTATTTTCTATCTTAGAGGAAAACCGCGTTATTTCAAGAAATCTTTCGGAACGATTGCAAAAGATGGCAAGTTTCAGGAATCTTTTAGTGCATTATTACACGAAAGTTGATGATAAGGCTGTTTTTTCCATTATGCGCGAGGATATCAAAGACATCACAGAGTTTGTGAGAACAATACTGAAGTTTATGGCTGAAAAAGCGTAATTGTTCTAATTAAACCCTCATCTCCTGCTCACAATAAAGGCACTTTAGGCGCGCAGGCCTTTTTTCAATAACACTGAATTCGCTTGCCACGTCAGGTTCCCTGTTTGAGACGCAAGCGGGATTATTGCATTTTGCAATCCCTTTCAGGCTTTTCGGAAGGTCTGCTTTTTCCTTTTTCATCACCTCAAAATCGCGGATAGTGACAATAGTTGCATCAGGGCTCACAAGCGCGACATGGCTGTATTCCGGCGGCGCCAAGTATTTGTCTTCAATTCTTAAGACATCCTTTTTTCCCATGCGCGTGCTGGATACATTCACCGCAAGTATGACTGTCCTTCCTTCGATTCCTTTTAGCGCGCGCAAGACTTCTGCACCTCGTCCGGCAACTATATGGTCAATCACTGTGCCGTTCTTTATTTTTTCAACGCGGAGTGTCTTTTCATTCATTATTTCACCGAACCCAATAGAAGCGCAATCAGCGCCATTCTTACAGGAAGCCCATATGCAGCCTGTTTGAAATAGACTGCCCGCGGGTCATTATCTACCTCGTACGCAATTTCGTCCACGCGCGGCAGGGGGTGCATCAATATCATGTCCTTTTTTCCAAGAGCCATTATTTTATTGTCAATTATGTTGCGGCCCTTTACATCGAAATATTCTTTTTCCGAGCCGAAGCGCTCTTTCTGTATCCGCGTTGCATAAAGCACATCAAGCTCTGGCACTACTTTTTCAATTTCTTCATGTTCAAAAACATCAATATTCTTTACAGCAAGCTGGTTTTGTACATATTCCGGCATTTTCAGCTGACTGGGCGAAATGCAGTAAATCTTGACTTTCGGGAAAAGCGATAGCGCATATGCAAGCGAGTGTACTGTTCGTCCGTATTTTAAGTCGCCGAAAAGGCCGATTTTAAGCCCTTCTATGGTTCCCTTTTCCTTCAATATCGTGAACATGTCAAGCAATGTCTGGGTCGGGTGCTGGTGGCCTCCGTCGCCTCCGTTTATCACAGGAGCATCCGATGCGTTGGCAGCAACCCGTGCCGCGCCTTCTGAAGGATGGCGCATGGCGATTATGTCGGAATAAGAAGCAGCCATGCGTATTGTGTCTGAGAGCACCTCACCCTTTTTGGCTGATGTGACTTGAGAGTCAGCGAATCCTATGACGCTTCCGCCAAGCCTATACATCGCGCTTTCAAAAGACATGCGCGTCCTTGTGCTGGGCTCAAAAAACAGGTTTGCAAGGATTCTGCCTTTGCAGATGTCAGAACTTTGCTTAGCCAAAGGAAGCATCTTTTCTGAAACAGAAAATATCTTGTCTAGGTCCACTTTAGTCAAATCTTCAATAGAAATTATGTCGCGTCCTTCCAGGTTCATACATATCAAAAATTATTGGACTGAAATCTATTTAAGCGAAAGAATCACAACTAAATATCGGTGCTGTTGCACAATTCGCAGAGCACATACACCTTAGCGTTATCTGCAAAGCTAAAACCGAGTCATTCAAAATTCTTGCGTTCAACGCTAAGATTTGAGCAAGAATTTTGGCATATATAAATTAAATCTTATGCAACAGCGCCCTAAATATCTGATTTCTATGACAAAACCCATAAAATCAGTGCCAAATCTCTCAAAAACGGATTTTTTAAAGGTACTGAAAATGGTTCCTACCATAGTTGTTGAAGTGATTGTTAAAGATGAAAACGGCATATTGCTTGGAAAACGCAATACCGAGCCTTTTCGCGGTATGTCATGAAACCTTCGGTTTCAAGCTTTTCAGCCTCTATCGAGTCTGAAAATGGCACCTTACAGGCGGATTTGTGCATTACAATGAGAAACTGTCTGATGCTGTGAAGCGAGTGGCAAAACGTGAAGTAGGCGCCGACATAGAAATCGTAAAGATGCTTGGCGTCTACGAATACATAAACGACGACCCGCGCGGGCATATAATCGCGCTTGCGCATATTGTAAAGATTGCCGGTGGAAAAGCTGCGCCGACACCGGATAACACTGAACTGAAATATTTCAGACGCGCGCCAGATGATATGATTCCCTATCAGAAGAAGATTTTTAACGATGCGTTAAAAAGCTGAGAACTCACGTAGTGAGTGAACAGATTTTCAGCGACGCGCTGAAAAGCTGAGAGTGAAACGAACAGATTTTCAGCGATGCTATGAAAGCATAGCGTTATTCAATCCCCACAACAGTTAATTCTTTCACGCTTGCGCCTATTCCAAGAATCCCTGAGACCGAAGGCTTAGTCCTTCCTTCGTCGCTTGTAACCAGTTCTTTGACATAAAGTCCAGCTTCTGTTTCGACTTCAATTTCCAGAGTCTTGGGATTCAGGAGCTTCGCTTTTATTGAAAGCACCTTGCGCCTTCGGATGATATCCGCGCGTCTGTGAACCACTCTTTGCGGAGTCCGTTGCGATATTGTTGTTTTCAGTTTGCTCAGTTCCTTCAAATCCTTTGCAGCAACCGGCTTTTCAAGAGAAACTATAATTTTATATGTTTTATGCGCCTTCTTTTCCTTCACTTGCACAATCTCTGCAATGCTTGCGATTTTTAATGCAGAAACCTGTACTTTTTTCGCATCAGATGCCTTAAATTTTATCTTTTTCAGGTCGATTTTCCTGATTCTCGGTTCAAGTATTTCGATTACAAACTCTCTCCAATCAAGGCAAAGTACATCAGCATCTTCTCGTCCGGCTCCGTGAAATCGCGTTCCAGTGCCTTTAGTCAGCTTCAGGAACGGCTCGGCAATTATTTCCTGGACGCTGGTTTTGGCAAGCCTGCCGGTCCAGTTGCAGTTGTCGCATCCGACTCCACGGCATCGAGGGCAGTACCAAGTGGTTTGCGGAATCTTCGCAAGCTTCTTGTATTTGCCTCGAAAGCATATTGGATTAAGCGTTACTTCTATAGCATTCTTTTCAAGATTCAGAAGCAAGACAATGTCCGGATTTTTCAAGTCTACTTCTTTTTTAAGGTCGTAGGATAGTTGTTTTCCAACTGCGCGGCTTATTTCTGTTTTTATTGATTCGCAATAATCTATTCCGCTGGCTTCCCAAAGTTTTTCTTCATTATCATGAAGCTTCTTTGACAAAGTGACTCCAATATGAAACGTTTCGAATTCAATTCCTTTAAGTTCCTCTATTGCTCTTTTTGTGATTTCGCCGGTTTTTTCAAATAGGCATCCGCAAATCCAGCATGGCTTCGTTTCTGTAATTTCTGCTTTTTTCGGCGCCTTAAGAATCCTGAATTTGATGGTCTCGAAGTTTTCATTGAACTGGGTTTCACCCCTTTCCGCAGACATTGCAAGAACGGTGCGTATTGCGCATCCGCGTTCCTTGTTTGTATATCCTGAAAGAAGCTGGCCGAACTGCCTTCCGAGGCAATTGTCGCACAAGCAGCCGGTTTTAAGCACTTTTTCAGCAATCTCGATAATTCGCATGCGCTATTGTTGCAGAAGAATCATTAAAAAGATATTGCGATTTATGCCTGTTTTTTCTGCGATTCCATCGTGTATAGGACGCGCACAAGCTCGCCTTCATTTTCGATAACTGTGGGTATATTTTCTTCAGATATTTTTTGCCTTAATGTATTGAAATAGCTCAAAAGGTCCTTTTCAGAATAGAATGACAGCATTGTGAATAACATTCGAGTTACAATATCTGCGCCGTATTTCTTGCAGAATGGCATCATGTTTGATACAAACACGAAAAGCCGTATATCGTCAAATATTGTGGAGCCAGAACTCTTTATTGTGCTAAGGTCATTCCTGTAAAGCTTTTTTAAGAGAACTCTGTCGAAAAGGATTGTGTGATTATGTTCTATGAACTTTTGCATTGCGGGCATTTTTTCTATTATGAAGCTGTTAAGCGACCAGCCGCTTTGGTCTGTGAGTTTGTGTTTCTCAAGCACATACGATGGTATCCAATCGAATTTGGCTGTCGGACCTTTTTTCCCATTTTGCATATATCCTTGTTCAATCATGTTCTTCAAGAGGGATTTTCCAAGCCCTTTTTCTTTATGATATAGGTAGTTTGTCGTGATTTTCCATTCTTCCTGTATTTTGAACAGGGATGTTCCTTCAGGATCTCCTGCGCATTCAAGCCAAATAAGCCAAAAGTTGCTGTATTCAAAAAGCTTTTTCATAACGATCTCCTTTACATAAGGTATCTTTATACTATTCTTTTTTTAATGCGTTTAAGCCACGTAGGTACTAAAGTACTACAAGGCTGCTGACGCTGATTTTAAATCAAAATCAGATGGCATGGTTATATTTAGTACGAATGTACTATATATCCTTTCATTTTGCAAAATTTTTGAAATTTAGGGGGTATTTCTGGGCACGGGCAAAAAAGTTTTGGCCAAAAAACATTTATGAAAATAAGTGGTATGTTTATAATAGTACATCAGTACCTTAAAGCTTTATATGCTCTGATAAGCATATATTCTTTACTTATTAATAATATTTTTATCTAAGAAGAGAGTAAGGGATTTAATAGGAGATTTAAGGGGATAAAACATGAAATCTAAAATGGGATTTTGTTATTTGACAGTATTTGCTGTTTTGGCTTTTCTGATTACTGCACAGGCTGCAATCGCAGCTACGACAAATAATACTGTTACGGTTAATATTAACATTTCCTCTGTTGGCGCAATAGTCGTTCTTCCAAATTCGCTTTCATGGACAACCGGTGAATTAGGTTCTATTAATCCTGGTGCTGATTCAGCAGTCAGCAATCTTATAATCAAGAACACCGGTTCGGTTAATGTGAGCAGCATATATATGAATGCAAGCACAGTTGGTGACGAACCTTCTAATCCGCTTCAGACCGCAGATGCTGCCTATTATTCAGCAGCTGGTTTGGTGATGGTAAAAAACGCTACAGATACGTCATTTTATCATGCAGGGCGCCTTGAGTGGAATCTTTCAACAGTTCTTACTGATGAAACACTAAATTTAGCTGGAACTACTGGAAAATTCTCACATGGCTGGTACCGGAATGCTTCAGGTAATGAGTATCTCTGGAAGCTTGAAAACGGAACAAATGGCTTTTGCAATAACACGGCTACGACCTTTGCAATTAAGGTAATTCCTGAAAATCAGACAACTATGAACAGAAATTTAGCTGCTGGATTGTCTGCCTGTAGTGCAGTCACAACAGGAACTGATTGGGGTGTATTCACATGTACTGATGGGCCTCTTGCAGATCAATGCGTTGCAGCCGCATCTACATGCGATAAAATATACATTTATAAATATTATGCCACGTTGGCCGATTATCCAACTTGTACAAATAGCGATTATTTGAGACGGGCTAATATAGTGCCCGGCGATGAAGCAGCATTTTCTGTTAAGGCTTCGGTACCAAAAGGAACGCCTGCAGGAGATGCTGTAACAGGAACTCTGACAATAATCGCAACCTACTAAATAATGACTGAACGGCCGGTCCTCCCAAAGA
>JAHILE010000057.1 GCA_018897155.1 Nanoarchaeota archaeon
AGGATTGAAATAATAATATCCGACCGCGACCGCGATCACTTCGTCTGTTAGAATTTGACTATTGTAGGATTGAAATTTGCGTCAAGTATATTTTGTATCGGGTCTCTGTTCGGTTAGAGTTTGACTATTGTAGGATTGAAATCCGTACTTTGCGATGTCCATCCCCAGATAGTATGAGTTAGAATTTGACTATTGTAGGATTGAAATCAAAAAGCACAGGCGCTAAATTATATACTCCTGTTGGTTAGAATTTGACTATTGTAGGATTGAAATCGATTCCTGCGAAAACGTCAGCTCCCGAACTTGCTATGTTAGAATTTGACTATTGTAGGATTGAAATATGCTTGATGTAGAGCCGCGATACCTCAAAGTGCTTGTTAGAATTTGACTATTGTAGGATTGAAATATATTATCAAAGGATGACCTTGCAGGCTTGAGTTCTGTTAGAATTTGACTATTTTGAAGCGATGCTTCAAAAGCTTCGAACGATAGTAGGATGAATGTAGGATTGAAACGCGCCCGTATTGCTCAATTAATGTATATTTCCAAACGTCCACCCAACAGCGGCCGACACTTTCTTGTAGCTGTCCAAAATTTCCTGTGACAGCGCGTCAGTCTGGTTTTTCCCGATAAGGTAATATGCGGAAAGCATGAGCCCCAGATTTGTCGGATAGTTTATGTTTATCTTGTTCTTTGCAGATGCAAAATCCGGCAGGTTCAGGCAAAGCGCGGCTTCATCATTTCTTTCATGCAGAAACCAGCCATGCATTCCTTCTGCTATTGATTTTCCGACAGAACCGATTCCTAAAGTCTCGCGGATTTTTGTCGCGCACATCTGGGCAACCGGCTCATTTTTATCCGCCGAAACTACGGGGATGAAAGAATATTTTTTCAAGTCCGGAATTTTTAAGCTTTCAATATGTTTTCTGATTTTTAATAAGTCTTCATTCGGATTAAGCGCGTAAATCATCGACGCATACGTGCTTGTGTTGTATGTTGGCGGCTCTTCCATTGACGGGAATGTATGGATTTTATTTGCAAAAGGCGCAGCAGGCGGGGTTTTCGCGCATGTCAGAAGCGTGCAGCCTTTGAACGCCTCAGCCATTTTCAAGCCGTCCTTTCCGCCTGATGCAGATATTATAATTATCTCATCAAAGTTGTCCTTAAATTTCACAAATTTCGAATAATATGTCGTATCTACAGTAATTCCGCCAAAATGATTCGCGTATATTTTTGCTGTCTGAAAAGCGTTTCCGCTGCCCATGAAAAGATTGAATCCTGGAGTTATGTCTATTTTAGGCAGCTTCCAGCTCGCCAGATTTTCAAGCGTTTTAAGCACGTATTTATCAAGAGTATCTATCATTGAACCACTTAGTTAACTTATTTTTGAATTGCAACAATATATTGTTTTGCCCGTATGCAAAAACCGAATTTATTCCGAATATTGAGCCCGCTATATTCGGCGCAATGTCGTTGTAGCTGAAAAAACGCGATACTGTCTACTTATCGTCATCCATATTAACAACATAAGCAATCAAATTCAACAACTTCATTCGCCCTAATTTCAAATGTATTTCAGCTTCTTCAGCAGGCGTTTTTCCTTTCAAGCTCATATGCGGATTAACGAAATTGTGGATTATTCGCCTCAGATTCAAAAAATCCTTGGCGCCTTCATAGCATCCCAAATCTCGCATTGTCTTTATCCTGTCTTTTATGTCTCCGTTGTATCTTTCAATTGCATTATTGTTATGTTTAAGGCTGTATTTCTTGCATGCAATAGGCACGCCGAAAACAAGCTTGCATGCCCGATAAAATAGCTTGTTGAAAGCGTTCCTGTAATTTTCAAATCCATCGGACACAAAAGTTATCAGTTTTCTTTTATTCGCAGGCTTGTGTTTCTCAGTTTCATAAATCCTGAGAATTTGTTCGTAGCACGTTGTTTTTATCTGCCGCAAGAATTCTACGCACTCATTAAAATTGCGCTCTTTAACGCATGAATGGGCCAAAAGAAATTTTGTCTTGCTGTCTATGGCATTCAAATCATAGACTGTTTCCGTTCCTATAGAAATGAATTTTTCATCCAAATGCACTCGTCCTTTGATTATTGGCTTTACGCTTTGATTTATCCGATTTTAAAAAAACCGAATATCTTTTAGTCCAGTTGTTTATCGTTTGCCTGCACACGATTACGTTATCGTATTGATGCATGTGATTTTTGGCTTTTGACAGAGATAAGCCGTCAATATGCAAATGAACTGCACGAGTGATGTCTTCTGGCTTATGCCTCATACGCTTAAATCCATCGTCTTTGACAAACCACGCTTTGCAGTCTTTGCATCGGTATTTCTGTTTTTTACCACATGCATTGTGTCGAAAACCTTTTTTGGCATAATTTGCAGA
>JAHILE010000058.1 GCA_018897155.1 Nanoarchaeota archaeon
AATAATTACTCTATTCCTTCGCGTTTCATTAATTCGCGAAATTCCTTTTCAGTAATGGGTTTTACCATACCTGTTTTTATTTCCTGAAAACGCCTTTTTGCAATCTCTATGGCTTCCACTTCCGCTATTTGCTCAAAATCTCCTAAAAGATGCTCGAAATCATGCAACATACAATCGAAAGTCTCTTTGGGTATTGTGACAAATTCTCTAATGGGTTGTTCTGTGCTCATGCATCTTATTTATTTACGGATTTTATAAATATGTGTATATCGTACAATCTCGAATAATTTCGTTAAATAACGCAGTTCATGCAATATATCGGCAAATCCTAGTGAATAAACTTATAAATCTAAAACATCCATAATGAATTGCGGGCATTTTCGGACACAATCCGAAAAGCTTTCCGAACTTGTTCGGAATGATATCCGCAATCAAACAATTGGTGAACCCAATGAACAACGACAGACAATTTGAACAAAGAAAAGTTGACTTCGAAACTCTGAAATCAGAAGAAGTGAAATTCAAGAACGACACGCAATTCATCGAAATCGCGCGAAAAAAAGCAAAAACCGATGATGGTGAAAATGAGTTCGTTTCAATATCCCGCGGATACTTTACGCCTCAGGGAGAACGGCGCTTCAGGCGCTCCGTAGCAATACCTTCCGACGCAGGCGTTGTTGAAGGCGTTGCAAACGCTCTAAAAAACATGATGAGTGAATAATCGGATAAATCCGTAGCGCCGCTGCTGAGTGCGGCGGCGCGAATTCTTTTTTCTGATTCTGACATATGCCCGGATATTAATGTATATATACAGAACTGCTAAAATAGATTCATGAAATTCAACAAGCTCATCCCTGAGCTTTCTGTTTTTGACATAAACAAAAGCATCGAGTTTTATACAAAGATTCTTGGCTTCAAAATAGAATATAAACGCGAAGAATGCAAGTTCGCCTTTCTTTCAATGAATGGAAGCCAAATAATGATAGAGCAAGCAAACGGCAATTGGGAAACCGGAAAATTAGAATATCCGTTCGGCAGAGGAATAAACTTCCAAATAGAAGCGAATGACGTCGATTCGTTGGTAAAATCATTGCAAGCACACAAATATCCGATAATGATTATGCCTAAAGAAAATTGGTATCGCGTCGGCAATACATTTTGGGGAAACCGCGAGTTTCTGGTGATGGACCCTGACGGATACTTGCTTCGTTTCTCACAGGATTTAGGCGAAAAACCGCTTTCTTGATGGCTTTAAAAAACTCAATTCACAAGGAGATGTTTATGAACAAAACAAAAAAAACCGAAGACAATGACCATATGCGCTTTGCAGATTTCCAGGGCGATCCAAACATAGGGCTCTTCGGAATTGTAACTGAGAAATACACAGTGCTTCCAGAAGCAGGCATTGACGTAAGCTTTCTTGTCAAAACCGTCGCATACACAACAATAGCCGGAACAAAGCTATGTGGCCTGTTTCTTGCAGGAAACTCTCATGGCCTTATTGTACCTGAAACAATAACTGAACGCGAAATGCACGCCCTAAAAAATGCATTGAAAGGCGTGAATATCCTGAAGTTAAAATCAAAATACACCGCTATCGGAAATCTCATACTCTGCAATGACAAAGGCGCAGTCATAAGCCCACTATTACGCGCTTCAGCCGAAGAAATCGCAGAATGCTTAAACGTAAAAGTCAGCATAGGAAATATGCTTGACCTAGACATTATTGGCGCAATGGGCGTTGCCACAAAAAAAGGATTCCTCCTTGATATGTATGTCGGAGAAGTTGAATTCAAATTTGTTAAAGACGCCCTTGGAGTTGACGGCGACATCGGCACTGTGAATTTCGGCTCAGAATTTGTCAAAAGCGGTATACTTGCCAATTCAAAAGGAATTTTAATCGGAAACGCCACAACAGGACCTGAAACAGCAAGAATTGATGAAGCGCTTGGATTTATTTAATTTAATGTCGGGCGGTTTTTGCCCAAAGCATCAGGTTAATGGCAAAAAAAATCCGTTCGCTTCGCCTTATGAGCCAACGCGTGCTACGCTCTCGGCTTTTTCAACTGAAGGTTGAAAAGCTTAGAGTTCGCAAAGCGAACGAGATGATTTTTATCCAAAGAAAATCCATTCACTTCGTTCAAGGCTTTTAAGCCCAGAGCGCATGTGAATGGCTTAAAATGGAGTATGATAAAAAAATGGACCAAAAAACAATGCAGCAAAAAGCACATGACTTTGAAATGCAAAAAGAGCAAATGAAGCAGATTCAAATGCAAGCAATGCAAATTCAAAAGCAGGCGCAGGAATTTGAGCAGGTAAAACAAAGCCTCAAAGATCTTAAGATCATGACATCTAGGGATGCCAAACTTTCTAAGCCGGACTTAGAAAAAGAGATAAATGACGCATTCATACCGCTTGGAGCAGGCATTTTTGCCTCAGGAAAGATAACTGATTCAAAAGAAGTTCTTGTAATGACTGGCGCAGGAATCGCTGTCAAAAAAAACATAGATGATGCCATTGCATTTCTTGACGGCAAGACAGAAGTACTTACAGCCGCATTCAAAGAGCTTGATTCAGAAGGTAAGAGGATAAGCAAAAGCGCGCAAAACCTGGCGAGCCAAATACAAGACGCATCAAGATAAATTACTTTAATTTAGCCATTCGCGGTTTTTTGCAATTATCCCACATCTCAAGAAGGCGGTTAAGCTTTGCCACGCGCATATCAACAACCCCTGCCTTGATTATCGGGATTTCCCAGTCAAACGCAATAACTGAAATCGTGGAATCTGTTGTTTCTGCTGAGCGATGCGATATCACAGGAACGATTTTATTTTTCTTTGCAATCGATACGAATTCGTGCGCAAGAGTTACCGTGCCCACTTGATTCGGTTTGACAATGACTGAATTGACGGATTTATTCGCCATCGCCATTTTTATCCTTTCAGGATTTGTTGTTGTCAAATCATCCCCACAGATCAGGCATTTTTTACCATGCTTTTTATTCAATTCGGCAAAGCCCTCAAAATCCTCCTCATGCAATGGGTCCTCAGCATAAAACAAATTGTATGTCCTGATTGTATCCGATATAAAATCTATTTGCCCGCCAGAATCAAAAGATTTTTTCATTTTCTGATAAATATATTTTTTTCCATTCCACATGCCGGATGAAGCGACATCCAGCCCAAGCTGACAGCAGTTATTTCCCGCAATGCGGCATATCAAATCAAGCGATTTTTCAAAGGGAATTTTTGCTGTCAGCGCGCCTTCGTCATTTATTCCAACCGCGCAGATTTTCTGGGCTTCTTTTTTCAGCTCATGATACGCGCCAGCCATCCGCTCAATCGCGTCAGGAAAGCTTTTTGACTTCAAGGGACATAAGAGAAATTCCTGTATGTCTGTTGCGCCGCCATGCTTTCCGCCTCCGAAAACATTGCCGAGAGGATATGGAAAAACAGTTTTCTTTTTCCAAGCAGGCTCTTTGTGCAAAAGATTGTAGATTGCAAACGAAACTGCAATTGCAGCGTTTCCGCCGATTCTTGAAAACCCGCGCGTTCCGTCAATTCGCGCAAGCAGCTCATCGATATTTTTTTGCTCAAGTGTTGCGCCGGAAAGTTTTTGAAGAATCGTATTCGCAATTTTTACAGACTCTTGGGCATCAAGAACCTTTGCCTCATGCGCTCCTGTGGATGCGCCCGAAGGCGCCATGCCCTTTCCTAAAAGCCCCGAACCGCTTTCTGCCAAAACTTCAACAGTCCAGTTTCCGCGGCTGTCAAGTATTTTTTGCGCATGAATGCTCTTGAGTGTATCCGTCATAGACATCATTTATTATTCGTATCCGCTTTTTATATACGCGTCTCTCTCAAAAAGAGAGTATAAAAATCGACTGCAATCGAACTGCTCGCGCAAAAACAAAAGGGTTTTTAAAGATTGTCTGCCTAGTGTTATTTATGCGGCTCTGTGAAAGAAAGGTTTTGAACGTCGCATGCTCTGCATGCGGCCATACGACGCGCGTGCCGATACAGCGATTTTATGACGGCTATGAAGGCGCGTTTGTCTGCAACGGATGCGGCGAGCCTCTTGAAAATCTTTTTGACGCCCTTGATGATGAATGATTCTTCAATTGGTGACTTTCTTGGAATTCTTAAAAAAACATCGGGCGCGAATCTTAAAAAAAATAAAAACACCATTCCAAAAAAAGCTGCTTAATATATTCATATTCCTCACAGCATTTACCGCACTCTCACTGCCGCTCCATTTTCTCTTATGGGTGAACTTTGATGCAACGCCGATGCAGGTTATTGTTGCAAGTAGCGTCAAAAAGCTGCTTGAAGCAAGCGGCATCGCGGTTTCGCAAAGCGGACTTTTTCTTTCAATGATTACAAAGACAGGCCCTCTAACAGTGCAGATAATAAAAGACTGTGTAGGATGGAAGTCCGTTCTTGCCCTCTTTGGACTTATTTTTGCGACGCCAAAGATTGAAATGAATAAACGCATATACGGTCTTATTGCGGGCACCCCTATAATTCTTGCGGGAAATATACTGCGCATATATGCAACCATATATGTTACGGTTTATGGGGGCTTGGAATACTGGGAAATTACGCACACATATCTTTGGCAGGAAGGGCTTATAGTTCTCGTCATTGCTACGTGGTATATCTGGCTCAGGATATGCAAGAATAACCGCAGTAAATTAAGTTTTATATAGTATGAAAACGAATAATAGTTATGGCTTTTAGACTGTCTTCTGATAATTCAACTAATTCGCACGTTGATGAAATAACAGAACTAAAAAACCGAATAAAGTTGGTTGAATTAGATATTGAAAAGCGAATGATTTTGATTGAAAAAGCTGCAAAGGAAATGCAAAAAGCCGTCGGTGATGTCGAACAGTTTGAATCTTCCAAAGATTCTGTCCTTGAGATTCAGGAAATGAAAAAAAACCTGCGCGAAATCGAAGATATCGGCCTGATATCAAAGCTTGAAACCATAAACAACAGCGACAAAATTACAGCGGCTACAGATAATATTGAGGAATTAAATGAAAAAATAAAGCTTCTTTCAGATGCCATAGAAATTCTAAGCGAATCAAAAACATCAAATAGCGACAATCAGCCAACCGCATTCAAAGAAATTTCATCAATACAATCTGAAATAGATATGCTAAAAAACGCGTTATCAAAAATGGCTCACTCAATGGCGGACCCGGAGAAACTATCAGAATTTGCTAATCGGATAACCTCTCTTGAGAATGCGGATAATAAAACAAGCGCGGATTTAAAAAAGACGTATGAAGCACACCATGAAAAAATAGCTTTGCTTGAACAGCGCATTTCTTCGGCTTCGGTGCCTGCGGGAATTCCAAATGAAATGAATAAAGACATTGCGCAAATGAAAGAAGAAATCATGCGAATGAAAGGAATTAACAAAGATATAGTAGATTTGCTCGAGACGGTTCCGAAAACGCGCAACATTTCAAATGATGCGAGCATGCAAGACCAGGATATTTCAGATGCGCGTTCAACAATAACCGACCTATCAAAGAAAGTTGCAGAAATAGAAAAAGAAATGAGCTTTGATCGCGCAAGCTATCCTAAAGACATAATGGGCCTTAAAAAAAACATAAGTGAAATAAAGGAAATTCAAAAAGATTTCGCTGAAACTATGGGCTCATTGGCAAAAATAAAAAAAGGAAGCGCGGAACAGCCAAATTATTCTGAAAAACTGAAAAATGTTGAGAATGCGATTGACGCGATTTTCAAAAAAAATGCCGAAATGCAATCATTAAGCAACGAAGTAAAAGCAATAAACAGCGAGATACTCTTGATAAAAAATGTTAAAAACAAGGCACCTTCAAAACCATCCGAAATACCCGGGAACATTATGCAGGATATGTCGTTATTGAAAGGAGAAATCGAAAAATTAAAGGGAGCAAACAAAAAACTCACTGATATAATTGAAATAAATCTAAAGAATCCTGGCAGGCAGGCGGCACCAGAATCTGCGGAAGCAGTAAATCATAACGTGCGTTCTGAAATTGCCGGAATGGCGGTAAAAGTCGATGAGCTCAGCAAGGAAATGAACCTCGATCGCGCAATGTACCCGCAGGATATAGCAAATCTTAAAAAAGACATAAAGACCTTGAAAACAACACAAAGAGACCTTGCGGATACTCTGGAATCCCTTGCAAAGATGAAAAAAGAAAGCATAAACGCAACATATGCCGAAAACAAGATAAAAAACATAGACGAGGTTGTCAAAAGCATTTCCGGAAAAATTTCCGAGATTCCGTCATTCGAAAAGAAATTTAAATCCATTGATTATGAAATGAAGTCCATTAAAGAAACCATGAGCCAACGCGCCGCAACTCCAGCATCCGGCGACAAAACAGAAACACAAACTCATCTTTTAGATGCGGAACAAAAGAAAATTAATGCTCTTGAAAAAACAATCGCAGAGCTCTCAGATAATGTAAACGATCTGCAAAATATGAAAGAAAAAATCAGCGCAATAGATGAAAAGATAAATTCACAAGATCTTGTTTTTGCAAAAGTTGCTCAAAAGAGGGATTCTAAAAAAATCGCAGAGAATGAAATACTGTCAAATAGGATAAAAATAATTGCAGAAGAAAATAATAATTTAAGGCAGGAAATCGAGCAATTGAAACAAATATGCTCTGAAATTATAAAAGAAACCCGAGAGCAACCAATCATCATAGATTAGTACAATCACTCACGGCGCATCAGCCGAAATTAGAAATTCACTGGATGTCTCAGTAATTAAAGATGCCACTAATGTTGTATGATATTCTTAAAGAACCCGAATACTAAATCAAGAAGCCGTAAAGCGCAAAGCGCCCTTGAATATCTGATTGTCGCTTCAATAGCGTTGCTGATGCTAGTCCCTATAATAATTGAAGGGTGGAACTCAACCGCGCAATTAAACAATAACATAAACCTTCAAAAAGCGCGAAATACAGTTTCGCAGATTTCTGATGCTGCAAAAACAGTCTATTTTCAAGGAGATTCTTCGGCCATGACAATATATGTAACTTTTCCGGAAAACATAATTTTTTCTAACGTTTCGGGAAACGAAATATACCTAAGGATGAAAACACGGGATTCGACAACCGATGTCGTTGAATTTTTAGAATTCAATGTTATGGGAAATATCTCAAATATTTCCGGAATGCATAAAATATATCTGGAGGCGCTGCCAAATGCCGTTAACATCACACACAAACAGTAAAGCGCAATCAAGTATCGAATTGCTGCTGTTTTTCTCAATAGCGTTGCTAATGTTTTCAGTAGTTTGTAGCACGATTTTCGAAAAGACAAGAAATGTATATGATTCAAAATCGATTTCCCAAGCCATTGAAATCAGTGAAAAAATAGCCGCGGAAATAAACACAGCCATATCCGAAGGTGATGGATATTCAAAAAACATAACATTGCAAAACGACATCTTTGGAGCAACCTATATTGTTTCGGTAGATAAAGGCAATGTTTTTGTGGTGTGGCGCGGCAAAAACGCGGCTTCCCGCACAATAATCGAAAACGTTACCGGAACGTTTGTTTCAGGAAATAACCGGATAAAAAACAAGGGGGGTTTTATCATTGTTAATTAATCGGTATCTAAAAAGAAGATCATCTAAGAAAGGCCAAATGTTTGGCACGGATTTTTTAATAAGTGCAATTTTATTCATAGTGATAGTATTCGCATCCATTGAATTGTGGAACTCTGCTTCTGTAAAATACTCAATCGGCGATTCACACGAGTTGATGCAGAAAAAGGCGATTTCCATAACTGATGCATTAATCAAGACTGGGGGGAGTCCGAACAACTGGACGAATGAAACTGTAAAACTCATAGGGATTTCAGAAAAAACAGTTCAAGTACTCAATCGTAAAAAGCTTGCGGAAATGAAAAACATCAGCTACATTGATTTGAGATCTATTTGGGGCATCTCAGATTATGAAGTATATCTGGTATTTAAAAATTCAACAGGAAATGCAATAACTCTTGATGGAGAATTACTCGAATATGGGCTAAAGCAATCGAATCAAAAAAACCTTATACCGTTCAAGCGCCTAGTACTCATAAACGATTCGGGAAATCTTATAAGCAGCGTCATGATATTAATTATCTGGAGGTAACTATATGAGATGGTCATTTAAGCACAGAAAAGGCGTATTCTTTACATTCGACGCTCTGGTAGCGATATCTCTTTTGCTTATCGCATTTTCATACCTTGCTGCAATACCCACCGCAAAAACATTTCAAAAATCAGAGTATCAGCAAATGCATTATCTTGCTGATGATGCCATACAGGCATTTTCAAACACTAAGTTCTCTTCAATAAATGAGACAATAAGAGATGAAATAATGGCGCTTCCGAGGCTTTCCGGCGAAGATATTATGAATAAAAGCGTGATTGAAGCCATCGGCCTCATATGGAGCGTATACAACGAAACAGAATACGAGAGAAACTATTCCGCAAATATCACGCGGGATTTTTTTGGCCCGCTTCTTGCTGGAATGAATTATTCATTAAAAATTGGGGATTATAAAAGCACAACCCCGGTGCAGATATATTCTTCAACAGGTACTCTGCCAAGCCAAGAAACAAGAAAACAACAAACATCTACATTCCGCATCATTTCGGGATATAAGGAAAAAAGCCCCCACACTGGTTTTGTCGCAAGGGCATATGTGACGGGAGCTGCCAAAAAAACGCAAAGCTACATATATTTCGGCGGATTTGAAGGAAACGGAAACATAACAAAACTACTGGAACTTCCAAGCATTATAAACACAATACAGGGCGCATACCTTGAAATGGACACAGAATCAAATTTCACGATTTTCGTAAACGGCATTTATTCCGGAAAGTATAATGTCAGCTCCAGTGTACCTTTGCGCGCAAAAAACTGGACCATGCCTTCAATATATCTTTCCGAATTTATGCCGGGCCAAAATAACATTACCGTTGCGTTTGACGACATCAACAAGGCTTATGTCGGCGGAGGATTTATTCGCGTAAACTACAATACTGCGCAAATGGACACAGCAGAATTAAAAATAAATCCTGATGGAAACGTGACCGAAAAATATATATTCCCGGGAATTAATGGATTGATAAATGTCTATTCTTCATTTTATGTTCCAGGAATACTGAAATCCCTCGGCATCCAGCTGCATTATTTAAGCGAATATAATGTGTTCCTAAACATAGGGAATGTCTCGGTTTATTCGAACGGCTCAAATGTTTCAAAATACATTTATCTGAACAACACATACCTAAATTCACTGCTTAATTATTCATTATTCAATCAGACAATGCCGATACGATTAGGAACAAATGCTGTCAGCGGAATGAATGATGGAAGCGACGCAATATTGATAACTGATGTTTCTGGAAGTATGGGGTGGTGGATGGCAAATGACAACACAAATGGAGTGAATCGAAATTGCAGCGACCCTCTTTTTTCAGCGCCCGACACCAGCAGAATCAGCGTAGCAAAATGTGCCGACGAAGAGTTTATAAATAATATTTTAGGAACGCCCGGGCAAAAAATAGGGCTTGTAAATTATTCAACAATGACGCGGGGCGTGGTGAATCTTACAGACAACAGTACGCTACTAATAGCTAAGATAAACAGCTATATCGATGATTCGTCAACATGTATGTCGTGCGGCATCATAAACGCCACAAACATACTGGCTGCAACAATTAATATAACAACAAAAATTGCCAATAAGAGCGCGTGGCTCTACAACGACAGCTTCTTATTATCGGCGCCTCCAATTGATGCAGATGGAAGAAATTGGACGCATATAAACTACTCGCTTGAAAGTTCGTGGAAAAGCGGAAATGCAGTCTTTGGAAACGGCAAACACAACATACAAAAAACAACAGAAATTCTTGGCGGAATTACTGCACTATATCCGGACCTTTGGGATATGGCTGCTGATAAATCAACGCCTGAAATCGACTTCACAACAGGAATGAATTATACATTTAATACTTTCGGGCTTGGCGCCGGCAACGACGGCTGGGACTGGGGCGCAGACTATGGCAATGACAGCGCCCTTGCAAGGAATACATACAATGTTATAAACGGGCGCCTGGTTTATTCGACAACTTTAGCCGGCACAAATCAATGCAATGCTTTTGATTGCTCTGGAGGGTATGGAATACAAATAAACATTACGAACGAACAATATGCCTTTATTTCTTCAGGAGGTGTCGCAAATATATCTTTCCAGTATTGGTGGGCTCCAACACAAACAACATTTGAAAGCACTGATGAAGTATGGATTAAAGGCAGCTGGACCGAACCCGGTCCGGTAGCGCATTATTTTGGAACCGAACAGTCAGGCGCCAATGGGGATTCAACGCCGGAAATAGCGCGCGGAAACAATCCTGACAATACCATCACAGGAACATATAATCAGGATATTACTTCGTGGATAGCCGGCCCGGGCGCATATTATCTTGATTTCGGCGGAAAATTAATGGCGAATGCAAATAATGAGCGCGGAAATTTCAGCTTCGACAATATATTGCTGGAAATAAATAATTATTCAAATACGAATAATTCAGTTTATTTCAGGAAGAACTTTACAATATCGGACATAAATGCATTCGGAAAGGGGCTTATACACACATTATCCGGAGATTCTGCCGAAGTATATCTTAATGGAGCGCTGATTTTCAACAATACCGGTTCAGAGGGTGTCTCTTGGTATGCAACTATAATAAATCGCAAAAATTTCAAGCAGGACGACAACATAATTGCTGTAAAACTTTACACGCTGGCAAAGCACCCTTCACGATTCGACCTTATGCTTTTTGCGATAAATGAATCAAGAAACAAAGCCATGCTTGTTATGAGCGACGGCGTTATAACTGCAGACATAACTCCATACACAACCGCACTAACATCTGCACAGATTATTGCGAACGGATCATTTTCAACATCCGAAACCCATGCAATAAACCGTTCATGCTATGCTTATGAAAATTACGGAATTATCTCTCATGCAGTCGCTTTCAGCTCCGCGGCAGATAATGCAACATTAAAAGCGATAGCTGACTGCGGCCATGGCAATTTTTATTCAAGCAGCAACGCGGATGAATTAATGCAAATCTATAAAGACATAGCAAACAACATCATCTCATATTCCACACAAACCGCCGAAATAAGCGGAGATGCGCCTGCAGCAAAGCTTTATACGGACTCATTCATAGAATACAACTACACCCCATACATCAATAATACTTATGGAAATATCTCACTCACGTTTGAAAGTGAAACATTTGGAAATTCAACAGGAAATTATTCTGTAGAAAGCCCAAAAAACGGCTCGTATAATATAACTTCGAAAATGGCCGTTATCGACGTTAAGGCAACATCATATTCTTCGAATTATTGGACAAGCACGCTTGAAACAAACAGCACCTCGGGGCAATGGAAGGCTGCATTCAATCTCAGCAAATTTGGAAACGCATACTTATCTCTCGGAGATCCTTTTATAGTGTATGTTCCGGCATCAGATGTAAAAGCTGGCGAAATGAATTATGTCCGCATAAACACTGCCAGTAATGCTACAAGCCCGCGTGGCGGATCTCCGGACAACAAAATTATCTACACCATAAAAATTGATGGATCTGTCGGATATGGAAACACATTTGCAACACTTGAGAATGCCACTGAAGACGCAATAAAGAGGCTCAATGATCGCCTTCTCGAACTTGGAATAACTGTAACAAACGTCAATACGGGATCTCAAAATGTTGGGAAGATTCCATGGATGTGGGGCCCGGCAATAATGACTTTAGAGGTATGGAAATGAAAAAAAATAAATTCCGAAAAGGATTTATATACACTCTATACACCATTTTATTTCTTTCAGCTTTGATGCTGTTTTTATCGATGCAAAAATCTGAAAATAGCGGTTCGGAACTCGCCGAAAAAATAAGGGCTGATAAGATTTTAAGTTTTGAGAAAGCAATTTCAAATGACATAAATCGCGGAGTATACATATCTGGAAAGCGCGCGCTCCTTTCACTTGATAACATTCTAATTAATGGAAATGGCACATTTTCTTCACAAGCAAATGCCAGCATAGGGGAGCTTATAAGGAATGGATCGCTAGAAGGGGCGCCTGCAGAGATAATGGAAAACAGCACCATCATTAATTGGACTCAATCAATTAGTACGATAAGCAGCAGACAAAAAATTGACGCATTGTTTGATGTCGAAAACATATTAATAAATTCTGCATCAGCATTTGAAATATCTGCGAAAATCAATATCTCCATATATCTCTATGACCCATTTACAAAAATAGAATACAACAGAACAATAGAAGCTGTACAGAACATACCCATATATCAACTCGAAGACCCTTATATTGCAATAAAAAGCTTTGGAACTATTTCAAATACTTTCAGCAAATGTTCCTCAATTAAGGGATTGGCGTATGAAGGTATTTGGACTTATGGAAAAATATATTCATCTAATGAAAGTTCTTTTCCAGCAGATCCCGTATGGAGAAACGAGCGCATCCTTGTGACAAACGGCACTGAAGGAAAGGATTACAGCAGCTTTAGAGGCGTAGTAGTTGAAAACGCCACAGATGCTGTCAGCGGCGTGCCATATATCAAAGGAATTGCCAATGCTGTGGCGCTTTCAAAAACAGACACCTATGCAGCATTATCAAACAACACATTATGGCTTGCCAACGGAACATCGTGCTATTTTGAATCGCCTTTAGGGCCATCATTTTTTGACAGGTTTGAAGGACGGGATGAACTATCTGCAAAATATGCGCTGCCGGATGCAATGGCTGGACTTGGAGCGTTCATATTAACTTTTGACAAAGGCTGGTGCCTTGACTACAAATATTATTACAGCGGAAATTGCTTTTAAATAATCCGAAAACCAAATATGTAATAGGGATTCTTTTGGAAACTATCGGCGAGATAAAAACAGGAATAGATCGATTTCTGGATCTCATTAACACAGACGGAGAAACAAAAATTGATATAGCGGCAAAAAAACTTGGAGTTCCTTCAGAAACTATAGAGATTTGGGCGGAAATACTTCAACAAGATAATCTTATAGATATAGATTATGACAGTTTCGGAAAGATGACTACAAAGCCAAAGGTTTCTGAACAGACTAATAAAATAGCTGGAGAAAAACATCCGGTAGTGGAGCAAAAAGAAGAAAAAGGCCGCGGTTTTTCAATACTCAAAAACCTGAAAAAAAAATCAGCATGGAAAAAAAACCGCGAAACAAAAAACAAAGAACGTTACCTAAAAAGGCTCAAGCTACCGGCAAAAAATGAAAAAAGCGCGCCAAAGGAAAATGTGCTTTCCAAGATATTGAAACGCCTTGGGATGAAAAAACAAAAATAGCTAAAGGTGCGAATATGTTGTGCTTGACTGAATTTAAATCGCGCAAAATTCTAAAGGATTGCGGGTTTATTCTGCCAAAGGCATTTTTAGCAAAAAACGCCAACTCGACAGAGAAATATGCAAAAAAAATCGGATACCCTGTTGTCCTAAAGATAATGAGCTCGGACATCGTGCATAAAAGCGATTATGGATGTGTAAAAACAGGCATAACAAACAGGTCAGAAGCAAAATTTGCATATCACGCAATCATAAATAATGCCCTTAACCGCAATATTGCGGCAAAAATCGACGGGGTGTCTGTAGAAGAAACACTTTCAGGAGTGGAACTTATAGTTGGCGCAAAACAGGATCCTCAATTCGGTCCGATAATTCTTTTCGGCATTGGCGGCGTATTTGTCGAAATCTTAAAAGACGCAGCAATAAGGCTCGCACCCATAAAACGAAAGGATGCAAAAGAAATGATTTCTGAGATAAAAGGCCATAAGCTCCTTGAAGGATATCGCGGAATGCCGCAGGTAAATCTTGCGGCAGTTGAAGACGCGCTTCTTGCGGCATCAAAACTGATCTGCAAACATGTGGAAATAATGGAAATGGATATAAATCCGCTGTTTGCAAATGAAAAGAAAGCGGTTGTAGGAGACGCACGAATTATAATACGTTGACGTAAATAGCACCGATGAATACTCGACATCATCGCCCCCCGGCGCTTACTCCGGCAATATTTGTCGTAATGTCTTCAGGATACATTCCAAGATTCTGCTTTATCATGTCAATAACCTTGAAATAATACTCCTTGCTCTGGTCAAAAAGCTTTTTTCTTGTGCGATTATAGAATAGGTATGAAAACGTCCACCAGAATCCCTGCTGAATGGCATGCGCATAGGTGAATTCCGTTATGAGCCAGCCTTTGACCTTGATTCTTACAGAGCCGCGCTTTGTCTGAAGGTCTTGCTGCCCCCATGCATTGACCTCAATCCACATCTGAGTCCATTTATCATAAGTCTTAAAAGCAGCCCATTTTCCCTGAAAAGAGCCGTCTGTCGAATCCCATCGAAGCTGCGTCTCTGCAAGCTTTGGCGAATCAAGCTCCATAATGCGCTGTATTGAAGGAAGCACCACCTTAAGGAGCTTGGCGGGGTGGTCGCCGGTATAATTCATTATTCTAAGATCTCTCAGAGGCTCCAAAAGATCTTTGTATGCGAGTTTCTCCATTTCAACAATAAAATATCACCCTATTAATGATTCAGGCCATCAGAGACATTGTGCTCCGCCCTGCTTTTGTCGCAAAATTCGATTATCCGCTTTTCAAGAGCAGCCCAAGCCTCTCTTGATTGAATAAGATAATCCCAGCGTTTCTTATGATAGAACGTATTGTGCCAGAATGTCCGCGCCATTTCATAAAATATGCTCTGCTGCAGTATGCTGTCCTGCGGATATTCTGTGATAAGCCGGGGCTTAAGTATTATGGTTATGCTGCCGTCATTGTCATTATAGTCTCCTTTAAAATTAACGTCAAAACGAAGGTGAGTGAAATCGTCGAATTCCTTTATCGCGCGCCACTCAATCCGGAATTTTTCCTTGCCGTCCTTTGTTTCCCAGTTGTAAGCCATTTCGTGCAAATCCATTGGGCTGATGCCAAGAACATCTATTGATACTTTTTTCAGAAATGTGTAAAACGCTTTTACATTTGCACCTGAATAATTTATGACACTGTCCTTATCAGGATAGCGCACATATTCGTACAGCTCCAGCTTCGACTTTGCCCAGACCATAGGTTCACTGATATAATATTTGTCGATAGTTATTTATATAGTCCGGCAAAGCTTGCGTTCTAAGTGCGCCATAAACGCTCCAATTAATCGCAGCAACAACAGCATTTTTTCTCTTTTGTTTTCTCAGCCGTTACAGCTTTCTTTTTTGCATTCGCCATGTTTTTCACCTCCGTCATCGTATTTTAATGGGATTTCTTACCCAGAAAAGATAGCCTGCTGATGCAAGAACAAAATATCCGAAAAAGAAATTAAGAAGAGAAAAAACTATTGCTTTCTCGCTTTCAATGCCAATAAATGACATTAAAAAGACGATTGTTGCCTCGCGCGTGCCAAGGCCGGCCACAGTTACCGGAATCAGCTCTACAAGAGCAACAACACTCATTATAAAAAGCAGCGAAAAATAAGATATGCTTATTTCAAGAGATTTGGCTATCATCAAAGCCTGAATCACCGAAAACATCCATATCAGCGCACTTAATATGAGAACAAAAATGATGCGGGCTTTGAGCTTAAGCGCGGATCTCGCGGATTCAATAAAATCTGAGGCTCCCGACTTAAGGTAAGTGCGGTATTTTTCAGGAACAAAATGCCTCAAAAGAACGCCTGAAATCCTGCGATAGTATTTCTTTGCAATAACTGCACAAGCGATAATAGCTGCTGCTGCAAGCGCGACCAGCGGCTTTGTCACGCCAAATGGCTCGCCAAAGGCCGCGAACCCGATAAATGCGAAAAAAAGAACTGCGAAAACATCAGTTATCCTATCAAGAAAAACTGCGCCGATAGATTTGCTCTTTTTCTCATCAAGATATGCAATCTTTACAAAATCGCCAACTCTTCCCGGAGTTGCAGCACCTACTGAAAAACCTATCAGCCAGGTTTCAATTGCGCTAACTATGCTTGTTCGTATCCCGAATAACCCAAGCGACATGCGCCATTTCAGGCCTTTAAGGATAACAGTTATTGTCAGAATGATAAAAAAGCCAAGCACATATACGGGATTTAAAGAAAGCGCGGCTTCCTTGATTTTAATGAATTCTATTTTGCTGAAAAGATAAGCAAGTATGGCTGCTCCGACAACAAATGCCATAATGCGCCCGGGCTTCATAATTATTTTTCGAAGCTATGCTTTATATATTGCGCGCAACACACCCCAAACAAGGCAGAAAGTACAATTTATATAATTTAGCGCACTGCTTATTACTATGATAGGCATAATACCTGCGGCAGGAAAAGGAACCCGCCTGAAACCGATAACCGACGCAATTCCAAAAGAGCTCCTGATATGCGGAAGCAAACCGCTGATTGAGCATGCTCTTGATTCTATGAACGCCATAGGAATAAGCCGCGTATGCATTGTTACAGGCCATAAAAAGGGGCCTCTTATGGATTTTATCAAAGACGGCGCTCTTTACAACATCGATGTCGACTATGTTTACCAGACACATGCGCTCGGCCTGGGACACGCGATTCTTTGCACAAAAAACAAGATCCATGATGGCGAAAAAGACCTTTTTGTATTAAATGGCGATACTGTAATAGAACCGAAAAGCGTTCTTACGGAAATGGCAAAAACCCATAAAAAAGAAAAACCAATAGCTACATTACTCATTCATGAAGTAGCAGATCCCAAACGCTGGGGTATTGCAAAGCTTGACGGATTTAACGGCAATATCGCCGAAGTGAAAAAGCTGTTTGAAAAGCCGCAAAACGAAAATGAATGGAAAGAATTCGCGCAAAACGGCAAGTATTATGCGATTGTCGGCGTGTACTGCCTGAACCAGAAAATGTACGATTATCTTGAAAAAACAAAAGCTGGACGCGGTGGAGAAATACAGCTTACCGATGCAATTGAACTCGCAATCAAGAACAAGGAAAAAGTCATTGCGATGAAATTCGACGGTTCCTGGCTGGATATAGGGGCTCCAAAAACATTTTTAATGGCACAGTGGGAATATTTCAAAAATAAGAAAGAGGATGATATCCTTGCTCTTGCCGCAGAGTGGGACGCACACGCATCAAAAGCCGGCCGGATGGAGTGAACCTATGGAAACAATAATCATTACCGGAGGCGCAGGATTTATCGGCAGCCACCTTTGTGACGCGCTTGTGAATAATTATAAAGTGATATGTATAGATAATTTTATCACGGGAAGGCGAAAAAATGTGGCGCATTTGAGTTCAAACAAAAATTTCGTTCTTATTGAACATGACGTGACAAAGCCAATGAAAATAACTGAAAACGTAAAATACATATTTCACTTGGCATCGCCGGCATCGCCTATTGATTATCAGCTAAGGCCCATAAAAACTATGCTTGCAAACTCATTCGGAGCATACAATATGCTTGAGCTGGCAAAAGAAAAAAACGCACGAATTCTCCTAGCATCTACCTCAGAAGTGTATGGCGATCCAAAAGAACACCCTCAAAAAGAAACATATTGGGGTAATGTTAATCCAATAGGTCCGCGGAGCTGCTATGATGAATCAAAAAGATTTGCAGAAGCGCTTGCAATGAGCTATCTGAAAGAGCATAAGGTAGATATTCGGCTTGCACGAATTTTTAACACATACGGTCCAAGGATGCGGGAAAACGATGGTCGTGTAATACCTAATTTTATTTCACAGGCACTCCAAAACCAACCCATAACCGTATATGGTAATGGAAGCCAAACAAGAAGCTTCTGCTATGTTTCGGATTTAGTAAATGGATTAAAAAGATTCATGTTCAAAGAGTCTCTTTCAGGAGAAGTGATAAATCTGGGGAATCCGGAAGAGTGCACGATTCTTGAAACTGCAAAAACCGTAAAACAGATTATCGGCAATTCTTCAGAAATATCATTTAAAGAACTGCCGCAAGATGATCCTCTCAGAAGAAATCCGGACATAAGCAAAGCAAAAAAAATCCTTTCATGGCAGCCAGAAATTTCTTTTGACGAGGGCCTGAGAAAAACAATCCCTGCATTCAAATCCGCAAAGATATAAAAAGTTAGAGAACATCATCAGGTCGAGACGTTATGAAATTAACAGAAAATGAAAAAATAAACATAACTGGCGAAGAAAAAATAAATGTTATGGAAAAGGGACTCGCTTCTTTAAAGTTAAATTTTGAAGAAAAACTGAAAATTCTTGATGCTGGCGGAACAAAATACACCTATTCAGTTTTATCCAGGATGTTTCCGAAAAGCGATATCGATACGTTGAATATTTCGGAAAGCGAAGCGTCAGGAAGCAAAAAACATATAATTGCAGACGCACAAAAATTTGACCTGCATCAAAAATACGACATTATTTTTGCAAACGACCTTATCGAGCACATTCCATCACCTGACGCATTTTTTGAATGCAGTTTCAATCACCTGAAAGAAAATGGTATTTTGGTAATAACAACGCCTAACCTCGCGTGCTGGTATAACCGCGTGTTCTTGCTTTTAGGGTATAGTTTAGCAAACTACAGCGCTTCATTGAAACATCGGACAGGAAACCCATTCATCAGGCAACTTCCTAATGAGCATAAAAGTGTTTTTAATTTTATGGGTTTAAATGATTTACTGAAGATATATCATTTCAAAGTCATATACGCAAAAGGATTTACCTACGGTGCAACACATCAAGTTTCGGCCGGCAAATTTCGCAGGATAAGAAAAGTCCTAAATTCAACGCTTCCAATGAGGTTGAAAGAAGGACTAATGATAATTGCTAAAAGAATGGAATGATTGAGTATGTCCAAAAATAATTTTGCTTCAAAAGTTAATGTTACTCTTCGCCAAAACTGGCACGTACTGGCAGTGTTAGTTATAGGTATTTTAGCGCTTTACATAAGGCTATTGTCGCTGCCTCTTGTAAAAACCTATCTGCCGGACATAGACACATACTTATTTTATAGGGGGTCGGATTATCTGCTAACCCATAATTTTCATTTTCCGATATGGGACACGCTAAGAAACTATCCTTTCGGGCTTAATTTTTATGTTGAACAGCCGCTGCCTTATTATCTGCCGGCAATATTCTACAAAATCGCAAGCATATTTTCAAACATGAACTACATCTCGCTTGTAAAATACTATTCACCCATTGTAACTTCACTCAGCGTAATCCCAATGTACTTAATAGGAAAGGAACTAAAAAACAAATGGACTGGAATTTTTTCGGCATTTTTCTTTGCTATCATGCCTGCAATACTTATGAGAAATCCTGCTGGATATATCGAAAAAGAGCCATCAACCATCGCATTTATGATGTTCTCGGTTTATTTTTTCCTAAGAACGCTAAAAAAAGATTCGTGGATTTCTGCAGCATTAATGGGGGGCTTTCTAACGCTTGTTGATATCGGCTGGGGTGGTGTAGACCACTTGTATTTGAGTTACACATTATTCGCATTCATGATTCTTTTTGTAAATAAATATCAGAACGCATTAATAAAAAACTATGTCTTCCTCCTGATTGCAATAAGCTTTGGCGCATACATAACCAATGGATCATACCTCGGCTCAGAACATTTGATGATATATCTGACGTTTGTTATGGTTCTTGCGCGTTATGCAGTAGACAAATTTAATTTAATTAAAAAAGAATCCCTGAAATATTTCATTCCCGCCCTGTCAATAGGTGGACTCATTTTAGTGCTCATTGTATCAACATTCTCGCCGTTCTTCGCGAGCTTTGTGGATCAGGCCAGCGGCATTCTATTCTATCGCGAGACCACATTTGGCGGCACGGTGGCAGAAAATCAAAGGCCTGATTTCGGAAGCTTTCTTGCACAATTCGGAACGCCATATGCAGCAGGAGTCTTGCCTTCTTTGCAGCCCATTCTAATATACTTCAGCGCATGGATACTTGCGTTCATTGCATTAATATTGTCAGCATACAAAACTGAAAACAAATACAAATGGATGCATATCGCTGCAGTAATTGTTGCGGTTTTATCATTCTTAATGTTTCTTAACAAACCTGGAAGCACAGCCCAAATAATCTACCTCATATCTTTTTTCACAGCATTATTCTTATTTGCAAAGCATGGAGAATTTGCATTAACATTAAATGCAACTCTCCTGTTCGCTGCTATGCTGAGTTTCATGAACCTGATTCGCGTCGGATTCCTGGTGGGGCCCTATATTTCAATATTTGCAGGGTATTTTATCGCAGAACTTATTTCCCGCACAATGAATTTAAACGCAGTCAAAAATGCGGCAACTCTTGAAGAAAAAATAAACGTATATAGTGTTGGAATGGGTGTATTAATCTCAATTATACTCATAGCGAATCTTGCTGCAGGTTATGCAATTGGAAGCAGTATGGGGCCAAATTATAATAATAATTGGAATGATGCAATGAACTTCATGAAAGAAAAAACTCCTGAGAGTTCTGTAATGCTTTCTTGGTGGGATTTTGGCTACTGGTTCCAGGCAATGTCCGGCAGGGCAACTATGCTTGATGGCGGGAATAATGACCTTCACGGCGATAAGCTGACAGGCCTTTATTTCAGCGGACGTATGAATGAAAGCATTGAAAAAGAGTTTTTGCAAAGCCGCGGAATCACGCATATAATCGTTGATTATTCCATGATTGGAAAATATGCTGCAATGACAAGAATAGGCACGGACTGGCAGGAAATTGACCAATATATTCCATTAAGTGATCCTCAGCAAGCCCAAAAGAATGGAAAAACAATATTAATATTCCAGTTAGGTCCGAGTGCATTCTACGTACCGATAACTCAGAACGGCACAGGAACAGTCATTGCAAAATCGCAAGATAGCGGAGATATAACAATTGATGGGGATGTTGTATTTTCACAAGCTAATGGCAATGTGAATTTAAAATATATATGCACTGAAAACGGCCTAATAGATTTAAAGCCTAGCGAACCGTCATGGGATGCCTGCCTTTTAATTACGCCTTACGGCTGGTTTTTCCCTGTTGATGCAAGCAATGGAAAACCAAGCACACTTACAGGAACCTCCACATTTGCAAAACTCTTTTTCTTTAACGGCAAAGGAGTGGATTATGTTAAAAAAGTATACGACAACCCTGAGATCAAAATATATGAAGTCGAGCTGCCGAGAAGAACAAGAGAAGAATTAATTAACTGGTGGAAAACTAATGTAGATACATTCGATATGAGTAGCGATTTCGTCAAAGGCAAATTAAAATCATTGGAAACGCTATGCATAAATGGGAATGAAATAACGTCCTGTTAAGTGCTTCTAGAGGCATTAACAGTTTTAAAAAGAAATATGTTTCTTGATACATATGGGTGATTTAAGAACTATTGGAAGGGGCGCAGCATATGTTTTTGCTGGCCTGGTTTTTGCAAAACTAGTGGCTTATGCTTGGAGAATCATTGTAGCAAAAACAGGTCCGGAAAACTATGGCCTTCTTTCGCTGGCAATTTCCATACTTGGCCTCACATACACGTTTTCATTTCTCGGCCTTGAATCCGCTGTTATGCGATACATGGCATATTTTAAGGAAAAAAATGATACTTCAAAAATGAAGGGCGTTCTCTTTTCGTCACTAAAACTTTCCATCCCTGTTTCGGTTTTGGTGTCAATAGCACTATATACTTACTCTGACTTCATTTCAATTAATCTATTCGAAAAACCAGGCCTTTCCCCATTGCTTAAGATAATTTCCTTCGGCATTGTGCCTTATATGGTATATATCATGTCGCTTTCTGCTTTGATAGGCCTTAAAAAAATAGAGGGGGTGGTAATCTCAAGAAATATAACCGAAAGCACAATTCGCCTGATTGCAACAATAGTTTTGATTTATCTAGGCTATGGAATTCTGGGTGCTGCAGCAGCATACGTACTAGCATTTGTTTTCTCTGCAATAGTGTCGCTCTACTTTCTTGAAAAAAACTTTCCGTTTCTTGGAACAAAAATTTCTGCAGAAGGGCTTGAAAAAGAGCTACTGAATTATTCTCTTCCGCTTCTGATGGGAGGCGTTGTTGTGCAAATGCTTTCGTGGGTGGATATTTTAATGATCGGCTATTTCAGGACTGCTTCGGAAGTTGGAATATATAGCACCGCAGTTCCAACCGCAGCATTACTGCTTTTTATACCGGCAGCACTATCCTCGCTTTTTCTGCCGGTAATAACCGGAGCCTATGCAAAGAACCGCATAAACGACATAAAACGAGTATACTTGCGCGTCACAAAAATAACCGTGGTTGCAAACCTTCCGATAGTCCTGATTATGATGTTTTTTTCAGAAGAAATACTTGGATTTTTCTTTGGAAGCGTATATTCTGAGGGGGCATTATCCCTATCACTACTCGCCATAGGGTATTTTATCGCTTCTGCAGTAACAACGAGCAATGCAATACTTAACATGACAAAGAATACAAAAAGCTTAATGGCTATAGCAATTATCTCAACAGCAGTAAATGTGGCATTAAACTATTTTTTAATACCCCTCTATGGAATTAACGGAGCGGCAGTATCCGCCGCTATTGCAATGGCGTTGAGCGGCATTTTAGTGTGCTTTTCGGCGTATAAATCAATAAACATCATCCCGTACGACAAATCATTGTTCTATGTGTGCTTGCTTGGAGGCGGCTCCTTAAGCGGCATGTATTTCGGGCTTCATGCAATATACGCCACAATTCCGATAATTCCGGCCATACTTGGCGTTTTGCTCTTCTTTGCGTTCTATTTATATTTAATATTCAAATTCAGAATAATTGAAAAAAGCGAAGTTGTTGAAATTATCAATAGTTTGAAAGGAAGAATACGAAATATGACCTCTCCGGTCATGTGGGATTAAATCAAAGTAATTTAAATATTTGAAATGAATGTCATATGTGATTAAAATGAATCAAAACACCAAAGTTGTAATATTTGCAGGCGGCCTTGGCACACGGCTAAGCGAAGAAACAGATACGCGGCCAAAACCAATGGTTGAAATAGGGGGCAAACCAATTCTTTGGCATATCATGAAAAGATATTCCGCATACGGATTTAATGATTTCATAATATGCCTTGGATACAAGGGGCACCTCATCAAAGAATACTTTACAAACTACTTCATGCACCAAAGCGACATTACTATAGATGTTGCAAAAAACACCACTGAAATCCATAACAACAACTGCGAACCGTGGAAAGTTACTCTTGTTGATACGGGGTTGTACTCCATGACTGGGGCGCGCCTTAAAAAAATACGGAACTATGTAGGCGATAAAACATTCATGCTTACCTATGGCGATGGTGTTTCAGATATTGACATAAAAAAACTCTTTGAATTTCATAAAGCTCACGGAAAGATGGCAACAGTCGCGGCAGTCCAGCCTGAAGGAAAATTCGGCGCCCTGACAATTGACGAGAATGATAGTATTTTGTCATTTCGCGAAAAACCGAAAGGCGATGGCGCCTGGATAAGCGGTGGGTTTTTCGTTCTCGAACCTAAAATATTCGGCTACATCGAAGACGGAGATCAAGTTATCTGGGAAAACGACCCCATAAAAAAGATAATTAATGACAAACAGCTTAAGACGTACAAACACACAGGATTCTGGAAATGTATGGATACTCTAAACGACAAGCAGGTATTGAATGGCTTGTGGGAAACAGGAAACGCCCGCTGGCTCAAATGGTGATTTTATTAAAAACAACACATTTTGGAAAGACAGAAACGTCCTCATTACAGGATGCACCGGCCTGTTAGGCTCGTGGCTCACTAAAGACCTGGTAGGCAAAGGCGCGAATATTGTAGGTCTTATACGTGATATCGTGCCGAAATCCAACATAAAGGATTCGATGAACAGCATTAACGTTGTTCATGGCGATGTTGAAGACCTTGAACTGGTTGAACGCGCATTAAACGAATACGAAATAGACACTGTTTTTCATCTTGCAGCCCAGACAATTGTCGGCACTGCAAACAGAAGCCCCATATCCACTTTCGAGACAAACATAAAGGGCACATGGAATGTTCTTGAGGCGTGCCGAAGAATCCCCCTTGTAAAAAGCGTTGTTATTGCCTCAAGCGATAAGGCTTACGGCGACCAGAAAATACTGCCCTATGATGAAAATACGCCGCTTCAGGGAACCCATCCGTACGATGTCTCAAAAAGCTGCGCAGACTTAATCGCATACTCATATTACAAGACATACGGCGTTCCCGTGTGCGTTACAAGGTGCGGCAATTTTTACGGAGGCGGCGACCTGAATTTCAACAGGCTGGTGCCCGGAACAATAAGATCTGTTCTGAACAACGAGCGCCCGATTATAAGAAGCAATGGAACATTGATCCGCGATTATATTTATGTAAAAGACGGCGTTGACGCGTATATTCTTTTGGCAGAAAAAATGAGGGAATTAAAAATATCTGGGGAATCATTTAATTTCAGCAATGAAGACCGCCACACTGTCAAGGATATTGTTGAAAAGATTCTCAAGTCGATGGAATCAAAACTCGAGCCCATCATCCTGAACGAAGCGAAAAACGAGATACTTCACCAGTATTTGTCAGCGAAGAAAGCGCGGGAAATACTCGCGTGGAAGCCGAAATACACAATGGAATTGGGGCTCAAGGAAACGATTGAATGGTATAGGGACTTTTTCAAAGCATAAGCAATATTTTTTAATAACTGTGTGGAATCCATGAAAAATATAATTATTCCGGCAATAATCGCAAAAACTCAAAACGAATTAAACGGACATTTAAGCAAAGTCAAAGATTTTTCAGAATTAGTCCAGCTTGACATCATGGATGAAACACTTGTACCAAATCGTTCTCTTGATTTCGATTTTGATGTGTCCGGCAGCGGTCTCCGTTTTGAAGCTCATTTAATGATCAATAATCCCTTTGAATGGATTAAGAAAAACTGGAACAAAGTCGATACTATCCTGGTTCATTTTGAATCATGTAAAAACCCAAAAGAGATAATAAATTTTGTAAAAGGCAAAGGCAAAAAAATCGGGTTTGTGCTTACGCCTGAAACGCCGATTCGTGAAATAAAAGACTATCTAGATGATATCGATCAATTGCTGATAATGACGGTTAATCCCGGATTCTACGGCAGTAAATTCCTGCCTGAAACTCTCGGTAAAATAATCGAAGCAAGAAAAATGCGGCCAGACCTCGATATTGAGGTTGACGGCGGCATTACGCCGGAGACAATTAAATTAGTGCGCGATGCAGGAGCAAATATGTTCGTATCGGGATCATATATCTTGAAATCAGATAACATTAAAGAAGCAATAGATATATTAAATCGAGTGTTAAGCGGTCTTGTAAACGATGGTAAATACACGTGCCATTAATGAATAAAAACGTGCCGCTTGCCAAGATAAAGGGGTTTCTAAAATTGGATGAGGTTTCAGATTGCATATGAAAATCACAAATACGCTAATATTTGACATGGACGGAGTCATTGCAGACACAGAGCCCCTTAAATTTGAGGCATACCGGCAAGCATACAAGGAATTGTTCAATACCTGTATAGCGGATGGCGAGTGGCGCCTGGGCTTGGGAGAGGAAGCTGCTATACGGGAGTACCTGAAAAGGGCGATTAATGACGTAAAAAAAACCGTAATACGATGTTTTCGGGATACAGAAAATAACCAGATAAACGAATTATTCGGGAATTGCAATGAGCAGATACTAAATGACTTGAATAAAGAAAAGATTCCCGATTGCATGATACCTATTGTTGGAAAAGTAAAAAGAGAAAAATATGCCGCTCTTTTGGAAACTGCTCTCAAACCCATAAAAGGCGCAATTGACTTTGTTAAATATGCTAAAGACAACCAGTATCAGATTGCTGTTGCTACTGGCTCTACAAAAGCAGAAACAAATAAAATACTGTCAAAATTTGGCATAAAAAAATATTTCAATGCAATTATAACAAAAGACGACATAGGCGCTGGAAGAGGAAAGCCACTGCCAGACCTGTATCTCGTATGCTTAAAAAAACTCAATGCAGAACCGCAGAATTGCCTTGTGATAGAAGATTCCGTACCCGGAATTAAAAGTGCAGTTACTGCAAATATAAGAGTGATTGCAATCTCCACAACCGTGCCAAAACAGAAATTGATTGATGCGGGTGCAACGTACGCGGTCGATACGTTTGAAGAAATGAAAATATATGTATGAATAACCCCATCACAAAGTTACGCGTACTTTTATAATTGCCTTTCTTACATTCTCTTTTGCATTGAATTGACACCCCGGCCGGTGAATGTCTGTCGGAAAAAATATTGCAAACATACCTTCGGAGAATATAATCTCGGATTCATTCTGAACCTTATTATAAAGCGCCCTGTCTTTTTCTTCATCATATTCTTCAGAAATTTCATTTTTCCCGTCAATAAAACCGGCGCCCATTAGTTCTGTTCCGGATATCATATACTGTACGTCAATATATTTTTTGTGAACCTCTGCCTTTTTCTCGCTCTTGGGCAGAGTCTCGTACTCATCTAACACGAGGTATATGTCATCTCCTTTTATAGGGTATCTGCCTTTTGCCATTTTACTGAAATCTGTTCTTTTAATATAATTTATGGCTTCAACAAGCTCTTTTTGCAAAGAATTCGATTCATAGAAATTTTTTAGTTGTCCGAGGATCATAATTCAACCTGCAGTAGAATCAATCAATTAACTTTTCTCTTTATACTTATTCGCAGTCCATTTTTCTATCATTTCCTGGTGCGGATCTATCACGAGCTCGCACACAACTGCATCCTCGCTTTCCAATATATTCTTTAGCTTATGAAGATCTTTTTCTGAAGAAATCGATTCGTATTTAACGCCCCATCCAGCCATCAGATCTTTCCAAATCGGAAGAGACAACCCTGAAGATTCATCGGCTGCAAAAACTTTTCCAAAGAATTTGTTGTGCGTATTCCTTATCGAATAATAGCCGCCGTTATTGAAAATGAATATCTTGAGCGGAAGCTTGTGGTATATCATAGTCTGCAATTCCTGAATATTCATCATGATCGAGCCGTCGCCTTCCGTGCAAATCACCGGTTTTTTGTTATTTGCAATGCATGCGCCGATTGACATTGGCAGGCCTTTGCCCATCTCGCCAAGTCCGGTATTTGTGATTAGCCTCTGTCCCTTTCTTAACTTAAATGCCTGATGAGGCACTTCAGCAGCCATGCCGTTGGCGGTAACAATCGGAAAACCTGTTTTTCCATTTAACTCTTCCATAAATTGATACACGTCAACATATCCGGGTTTTGTCTTGTAGGCAATCTCTTCCGCCAATAAATCCCATCGTTTCAGGATTATTTTTTCTTCAAGCATCTTTTCAAGGAAAATCTTTGCATCGCAGCAAACGCTGATATCCGGCGTAATTGTCTTTTTATTCAATTGCGCAGGGTCGATATCCGCCATAATTATGAATTTGCCTTTTGCGAATTCCTTGTAATCAAACGATGTCTGCCTTAGCTGCATGCTGGTGCCGACAATCAAAAGCACATCGCAATTGTCAATTGCATAATTCGCGCTTTTTCGCCCCGTGATTCCCTGGGGCCCGAGGTAATGCGGATAATCATAAGTCACCAAATCATCCCCGCTCATTGCAGAAATGACATTGATTTTTGTCGTTTCAATAAATTTTGCAAGAAGAATTTCTGCTTTAGCAAGCCGTATTCCGTTGCCGATTAAAAGCAGCGGCCTCTCGGCTTTTTTAAGCTCTGTTACAATTTGAGCTATCGGAATAACGCACTCTTTTTCTTTTGGTATTTCGAATGTCTCGAGATTTTTCTCATCAATCTCGGCAGACTGGACGTCCAAAGGAATATCGAGCCAGACCGGCCCGGGCTTTCCTGATTTAGCCAGATATATTGCTTTTTGAAGATGGTATTTTATGCTGTTTGGATCTTCTACTGTTATCGCGTATTTGGTGATTGGCTTTACAATATCAATGATATTTATTTCCTGGGGCCCAAGCTGCCGTAAACCGTATTTGTTATCTTTGGGTATCATCAATTCTTTCCTGACCTGGCCGGAAATGACTATTATAGGTATGTTATCAATCCAGCAGGCAGCAACACCTGTTACTGCGTTTGTCCCGCCGGGGCCTGTTGTAACAACACAGAAGCCGATGTCGTTTTTCATTCGCGCGTATCCTTCTGCAGCAAGAGCGGCGCCTTGTTCGTGATGCGTGCATATCGACGTCAGGTTTGATTTGCCGATGCTGTCAACAATGTGCATTACTCCGCCGCCTGAAACAAGAAATACGCTGTCTACAACAGTTTCCATGTATTTTAGAACATAATCGCTGAGCTTCATTTTATCGCCTTCGTATATTTTATCAGTTTACTAATTCATTATACTAAATATTACGTATGAAGATATGTATTAACAGAGATATTTATTATTAATCAGTATCTTTTAATGTCGATTCAAAAATAGGAATAATCTCATAGCTATGTTTTGTATCACTTAATGCGTCAGGGCTAATGATGGTTTTTTGTATTGCTTTTTTTATAATCCTGTCAAGGTTCTCTTCTCCGACATTTTCTTTTGTTAGAGCTTTCACAAATGCATATATTTGATGTCCAATAATATTCTGGAAATTCATCGGCAGTAAGTAAGTATCAACTTGCCGAGTATCAAATCCTTGCTCTTTACTTATCTTTTGAATTGAATTAATATCATGTTTTGGCCGAGATAACGTTTTATAATCATCCACTTCAACTTTTTTTCCGACTTCGCCAAGAACATCCCTGACAAAGTGGCTATACCTAAAACCGTATTCAAGTGAAGGATATGCCGAGTCTTCAAAAAAATGTGACGCAGTATTCCAAATTACCGGAGAATCGTCTTTTAGAAATCTCCTTAATCGGGAGAATGTTTTAGAAAGATCCGTCCAATGCATAACCTGATTTGCAACAGCGGCATCCGTGCTGTTTTCATCAATTTTATCTGTTGTTTGAATATCATCGAGTATAAATGTTGCCCGCCCTTTATATTTTTCACTCTCTTCTCTAAATTTATTCCAATAGTCTTGTAATTCTTCGTTGTCTACAGACTTGAATACGCTTAAATCGCCATCATAAAGATTAAATTTATATTTTGCAACATCTAACATGCCTTCTGAACTTTCAATACCCATCACATTGACATTAGGGTACTTCTTAAGTAGTTCCAACGTGGTAATTCCGGTTCCTGGCCCAATCTCAATTACTTTTTTAGGATCATCTGAATTTAGTGACAAATACTCTACCAACCGCGATGCATTTGATTCATAATTGTACGTTATGATTGAAGGATGTTTGCTATTGTCTACAATCTTTACGGACAGGTTATTAATATCATAATCCACACCATTAAGTTTCATACCATAGGGATTTCCGTTTTTAGCGGATCCCGTAAATGCGCCATCTTTCAATGCCATACTCAATGTTGAAAAATGACATTTATAAATCTTTAAATTATAATCTCTGTAAAGTAGTTACAACTTCTTAACTTCTGGACAATTCTAACTTAAGTAGCCATTTACGATA
>JAHILE010000059.1 GCA_018897155.1 Nanoarchaeota archaeon
AAGAATTCGTTTTTTTATACAGTTTTTCATAGGTTATCATGTTATCTCCCCTGAGATAACATGGTTTTTGGAGTTTATGTGGTTAATTGCGCAAGAGGTTTATTATTAATTAATTTCAAAAGAGACCCTTTCTCATTCACCGAGATTCTATAAAAATCATTGTTTTGCTTGCCCATAATTGCTTTACTTTCCAAACGGAACTTTGTTCGTATTCCTAAAAAATTCAACCTATCAAAAATTTGCTTCAAAATATTCTTGTCGTAAGTCCCTAATCGGAATCTAGCTCGATTTTGGTAAACTCCAAAATTGCCTTCGGCATCTGCATACCCGCCCAAAAATGCAAAAAAGCAGTTAGTGTCATTCAAAATCCATTCTTCAATATGATCTTGTTTAGGTAATAAAAAGGAAAATGACTTATCCAAGTTACAGTAATTTTGATAAACGCCATTCTTATAGTCAATCTTGTAATGACCGTGCACACCATAAATATTTTTAATAAGTTCACATTGCTCTTTCTTTGTTGTACCTGATTTGATGAATATTGTCGAATTATCATTTACCGCTCTAACATTTAAATCACCCAATCGAAAGCCAATCATATACGCCTTTACTTCATCAGTTCCTTGAAATTTCTTTTTTGGATAACTGATATGCGACTCTGATAAAGATCTTGTTTTAATCCCAAATTTTTTCAAAAAGTTAAAAATAGTGACTGGATCACAATCAAATTTCTTAGCGATTTTGGAGCAGGGCAGATTTTTTTCAACATATAATTTTGACAGCTCATGCTTATCAATTATTATTTTCTTTTTAGGCCGCGTATCTATGCCCACGTCCTTTAATTTATAATAAACACTACAAGAACTAATTCCCAGAATTTCGGCAGTCTTTTGAGCAGATAATTGTCGGTTAATATACAACTCTTCCAATTTCGATTTCGGAATTGTAATTTTCTCTTTTGGCTTCCTTAAAAGGATACCATATTCCTTTAATCTTCTTTTTATAACGCCTGAATCACAATTAAATATTTTTGCAATCCTATGTGTAGAGTACATTTTCTTCAAATACAAAGGTTCTAGAATATTTTTAGAAATATTGATTTTTTTAGTCATTAGATAAGTTAGATAATAAAATTATTTAAATACGTGTCCTAATTTTAAAACAATAAATATACTCTATCGGTGTTTTAAGATATTTTTCAAATCATCTTACCAAAGATATGGTTCTATACATCTCTTTTAATTTCTTTTCATCAAAGCCAATAAGCGGCTCAAGCGCGAAAACGCCTGTTTTTTTGTCAAAACGGCTTGTTTTTCGCGCAAGTGTCTCTGCAAGAGTGTCCGGAATAACGAGTGCGCGTGCCTTGTTTTTCCGCGCTTCCTTAAATGCCGATTTTTCGGATTTTATGAGCGCATACCTTATAATCGGGTCGTATTTTGAGAGCAATGCGACAGCGTCTTTTTCTTTCTTTGACAAACGCGATTTTACAAAAATTGCAAAAACTTTGCACCCTCGCTTCATCATTAAAAATGCGGAAACAATGCTTTTTTCGTAATCTTTCGAAAACAGCACTGCAACTTTCCCTTCAACTCCAAGCGGCAGGCCGCCAAGAGATGGCACAGTTTCTGAGAACAAATAAGTCTTATTATCACGGATTTCAACAGAAATTGTCTTGTCAGGCCTTGTAAGGTCGACTTTGTTACCGAACTTTCTGACAACATCTGCGCCGAGTTCGCGCTCAAGCTCCTGGCTGCCGAATGCATGGGTTCCAGTACGTTTCACGCGCATTGCAAATGTGTCTTTTGGCGAGAGAATTGCCGAAGCAATCTTTTGCACATGCAGAGTCATCTTTTTGCGGTCCGTTTCGATCTCCTCGACTTCTGAGAAAGACACAAGGCCGAATGTTCTTGAAAGAATTGCCGCGGCTTTTTTCACGTCCTTTTCTGGAACTTCAAAAAAAATACGGTCATGCGACTTTATTGCTTTGAATAGAATTTTTTGCGCTGAAAAGGCCTCAGAAATATTGGTAATAAGACGGTCTGTGAACCTGCGCCTCACTTCAAAAGACTTCAGCCAAAGCTCGCCGAAACGAAGCAAAAGCAATTTACTTCCAGAACCCATAGAATATATTAAACCGGAAAGCTAATATATTGTATGAAACGCAGAAAGTCATCTCGTTCCGCTATTGCTTCACTCGAAGCTTTTGAGGGTTCCCTAACCTCAAAATCATCTCGTTCCGCTATTGCTTCACTCGAAGCTTTTGAGGGTTCCCTAACCTCAAAATCATCTCGTTCCGTTTCGCTGCACTCGAAGCTTTTTTTCGGGCGCCGAAAAAAAGCGCAATGGTTTATTGTCGGTGCATTCCTGATTATAACCATGATCTCTGCGGTTATAATGGGAAAAAATGCAGTAAACTTAAGCGATGATTTAGACCCGCTACAAAGGCAAATATACAAAAACATAAAGGCGGACATAGACATTGCGCTCAATTCTGTATTATATGAAGAAAGGACTTCGGAAAACCTCCAAATGCGGCTGAAAGACTATTCAAATTTCATACGCGATTTTGGGAAAATACATACAATAAATATATCTACCTATTTGATTGTCGGCCTTCCTTCCGGAAACGACATTAATGTAACGGTTATCAATTTCCAAAAAACTGCAATGCAGCCAATAGAAATAACAATAAACGGAACGACAAAAAATATTTCGATGCTTCTAGACGGCACTGCAGAAACGGTTACATTCACATCCGTTCCGGATTATTTCACAGTAAGCTACACAATTGCAACGCCGGGCGAATCACTGCCTGAAAGCGAATCGATAAACATGACAAAAAGAGTATTTTCTGCGGTAAAATTGCGCGTGGAGTCCAGAGACAAAAGCCAAGTGTGGCAGAAAGTCGGATGGTCTTAGTTACCTCGTTCGATAAGAATATCTTTTCCGCTTCTGCAATCAACTAGCGTTGACGGAATTCCGAGAATCTCTCCGCCATCAATAATGAGATCAACTGCATCTTTTAGATCTTTCGGTATTTCAGATAGTGTTTTAGGTGCCTTTTCGCCGGACCGATTTGCAGAAGTTGTTATAAATGGAATGCGCGCACGTTCGACAAGCTTTGAAATCCGATGCGCTGGGATGCGAACACCAATTGTGTCAGAGCCGGATGTCGCAAGAGCAAGAAATTTAGAATCTTTCTTTTTCAACAAAATCGTGTACTTTCCTGGCAGGTATTTATCAACAATCTCGCGGGATACAACGCAATGCGCAAGTATCCAGTCTTTATCCGGAGCAATGACTGACAGCGGCTTTTTCATGTCGCGGCCTTTTGCGGCAAAAACACGCTCGATAAGCATAAAATTTTCCGCGTTGCAGCCGATTCCATAAACTGTGTCTGTCGGATAAATTATCACTTTTGTTTTGATGGCTTTGATATCCGCAAAATTTTTCATCCACACCATCTTTTGCGTGGCTCGTAACATACTAGTCCATTCCATTACAAGGCTTTAATAAATTTGCATTCAGCTTATTTTTCTTCGGCGCACGACGAAGATTTTGCAGCCATCACACATATGCAGATATTCTTTTGTACAAAATGGGTGCTGTTGCATAAGATTTATATATGCCAAAATTCTTGCTCAAATCTTAGCGTTGAACGCAAGAATTTTGAATGACTCGGTTTTAGCTTTGCAGATAACGCTAAGGTGTATGTGCTCTGCGAATTGTGCAACAGCACCTACAAAATGGCAAATAGTATAATAATAACAAACGCCAAATAGTATTTGATATTCATGAAACTCCTTATTTTCGGAGCAACCGGTAAATGCGGCCAGCACATTATAAGGCAGGCGCTAAAACACAAATACGAAGTCACTGCATTTGCAAGAAACCCGAAAGCAATAACACTGCGCCATGAGCGGCTAAAAATTGCAGCCGGAAATGTTTTCAGCCTGCCTTCGATAGAATCTGCTGTCAAAGGGCATCAAGTAGTCATTTGCGCGCTTGGGACTAACAGCAAATATCCGACAAGAATGCTCTCGGAAGGGACTGCAAATATCATCAAAGCGATGGAAAAATGCCGCGTAAAGCGGCTTGTATGCCTAACATCGCTTGGCGCGCTCGGCACTGACGGCAGCCACACCCTTAGAAAAATCATGATCCCTCTGTTTTACAGGCATGTTTTTACGGACAAAAAAAGGCAGCTTGAGGAAATAATGAATAGCGGCCTTGACTGGATTGTTGTGCGCGCAGTAAAAATGACTAACGGCCCGCGCACAAAGCATTATCATGCGGCGCTTGTGCGTCCGATAAAAAATAGTGTTTCGCGCGCAAATGTTGCCGCATTTGTTTTAAAACAGGTTGCGCACGATAAATTCCTGCGCGAGATGCCAATTGTGTCTGATTAATCAATTAAACCCAAACCACGGCTTTATCGAACAATTATTGATGCTTTCATGCCCAACTGCACCCCACAATAATATAGCCGCGTGTTTCGGCATGAATGCGCCATAAAAAAATCATTCTGAGACAGGAATAATTTTTCCTTTCAGTTTCGCTTCAGCGCCCTGATTCATCATCTCGACGACATTATTTACAACGCCTTGAACACTTGCTTTCAGCTTTTCGTCGCTCCTGAAAAAATCCGCATCGGTCTCTGAGTTATGCTCTGCGCCATGCGTCTTGTACGCAAACCCGAAAGGCGCGAATATGTATCCCATCTGCTGGAAATACAGAAAAATATCCAGCATTGTTTTAACTGCGCCGTCTTCATGGCCGTTGATTAAAACCCCAAAAACTTTCCCTGTGGCCGGCGCTTCTTTCTTCAAGAGAACCATATTCTGTATGCTCGTAAGCCTGTCCAGAAAGTCTTTAAGGCGCGCAGACATGCTGTTCCAGTTTATGGGGGATGCAATTATCACTGCTTTTGCGTCCAGAATCATTTCGTGGAGCGCAGGCATATCGTCCAGCTGGTTTCTGCACGGGTAAGTGCATGCAGAATCCCTTATACTGTAGCAGCACCAGCAGTGCTTTATTCGCAGTTCGTTCAGGTCGAATCTTCTGTAGCTCACATTTCTTTTTCTGAGCGCATTCTCTGCTATGCTTGCCATTATGTCTGTATTGTGCCCTCTGTGAGCGCTTCCGTTTATGACGAGGACGTCAAACTTTTTGCCATCATATTTCAATCTTTGCTCTCCGCCATATTCGCGAAACTCTTTTCCCGAACCGCTGCACTGCGGACATTCTTCAGGCGGTGCCGGACCATTGTGATTATATCCGCATACGCTGCATTTCCAATTACGCAAAGTTTTTGATTCCATAAATTATCCATTTCATTTTTTTCCTGCCTGCTCTGCGCCCGAGCCGCGCGTGCAATAATAAACCCATCTTAAATGCAGCTTATCCTGGACCGGGCATGCAGGACAGATACATCCGTTTTCCGCTTTGATATTTTGCTTTTCCCTTTTAGGCAAAAAGTAAGCATTTTATCGCCAGTCCCTGCATATGACGGGCATTTTGCGCAAATACACGTCTTGTCAACATCATTTACTATCTCATCGCGCCCTTCCGGCGAAATGTTTTTCATCGCCAGTATTGCTTCTTCAACTGTTTTTGGACCACTTTCTTGATTCATAAATAACACCTTTGAAATTGCGCGCCCAACACGCAACCATTTACGCGCGCGTTTGACCTGTTGATGATTGAGAAGCGAACGATATATACTACTGTTTAGAAAAGCGCGCGCATCGACGGATAACGATGTATGGCTTGTGCGTTCTCTTAGGAGTTTGAAACAGTTCGTTAATTAATTTTGCGTTTTAAACGTTTTACGTTTTCCGGCTGCTCCAGAAAATTCTCCGGTGTAGAAACGCTTCTTCCTGTTTCGATTTCTAATTTCTTTTTTGCATCTCCGGCAATTGTTCCGCCTTTGTTTGCAGCTTCTTTGTTTTCATCGAAACCTCGAGCGTCTTTTGCCCTTGCGATTTCGGTTGTTGCGCGCTCGCCAAGCATAGAGAAAATGAGTTCCAAATCATTCATGTGATCGCGCAGATTTTCTTTTTTCAAGCCCTTGAAATCTTTATATTCTGTCGGAGTTAATCCGAACGTTGCTTTTGAAATCTCGGCGGTCAAAATCGCGTATTCCCGGTCTGCTTTAACTCCGCGTTTTTCCCATTCATTTGTAAGTTCATCCCTTATGGCGATTCCGCGCACTCGTTTTTCAATCCAGTCTTCTGAATAGCCCTTTGCCGCGTATATTTCGCGCATCCGTTTCATTGCGATTTCGGGATTTTCTATTTCCTGGACGCGCTCGTAGCCGACCTTTGCGAGCCATTGCTTGAAGGGCTCTGCACGAAGTGATGGAATTGCTTGAATGAGGCGAAACGCGTTTTGAGTATTGACACAATCAGTAGTATAATATTTACCGTCGGAGGATTGCATTTTCAGTTGGTTACAAATTGTAACCAACTGAGGCTCCCGATGCTTTAAAACCTTCCAATAATTGTTCGGATTAGCACTTTCTGTCAAACTGGCTACAATATCCACAACCGAGAAAAACCACTCGTTTTTGTGCCATATCCTTCTAATTTGCTTTCCCTGAAACACCACCAAAGCATTTTCAGTTGCAAAGTGTCCTGTCATAGCAACTGAAAAGCTGAGAGCGTGAGCGAACAGATCATGCGCGTCCATACAATAACTAAGAAAAAGCGCGTTTATATTGCCAACTGCTTGAGATTGCCGATATCGCCGATACAATACACGAATTATTTTATGAATTTTGCGAAATATTGTCAAAAATCATTTTTCATCGATCATTTCAAACAAAATCGTGTTAAAAACAGTATCGATATCAAACATTAGCCCGCCTTCAAGTCCCTTTTTCGCGATATCCAACTCATCTTCGGTCAGGAGCCGCCCGAGCTTTTCACGCGCCTCAATCTGCATTGTTTCCTTCGTGATGCAGAACAGCACATCGTTTTTATTAATTGTCTCAGTTATCATCTCCATAAATGCCGCCTGTTTGTGTTGTGTGTGGCGCGCGGAGATTATAAATTTAACGGGTTGACGTTGCCGATATGAATATCAGTTTTAAAAATTTAGAACTTCCAGCCTTCAGTTCTGAATAATTCTACGATGTCTATAGATTCAATGGATTTTTGATTACAGACATACGGTATTCTTATTTTGTTTCCCCTGAGTTTTTCTTCAGTTACCACAACTCTTTTGATTTTAACAAGAGTTTGTTGAGTTTGTGAAGATAAATCGATTGCAAGGGCAATCACCCATGGATCTGCGGAATGTTTAGCATTAACATCAATTAGTGCAGGATATTCTTTTAAGAGTTCTTGCACTATTTGGATTTGTCTAGCAGTAGGCGCTTTAAATAACTTTTTTTGCTTTTTGACCCATTTGGCTAGTGCATCATCATAGTTTTGTATTTCGTTTAGAACTTCTTTCGGTGCGATAAGACAGTCATTTTGAATTAATTGACTAATATTCTTCCAAACACTTACATAAACGTCCATTGCGTTATGCTTGTTCAATTCTATGAGAGAAGAACTATCTATAATGTAAACGTTATTAGTATTAGTCATTTTTTCGCCTTTGAAAGTACCTTGTCAAAACTCTTTGATTTTATTGATAAATAATTTAATGCATCGGTATAGGTTATGTGCGATTTGTCATAATTATTAGCGACTAGAGAAACGAACTTATTTCCAACCTCAGAAAGGCATCTTACTTCAGAGGGCACTCCTCCACCAGTTCCTTTTTCAGGTTCTTTTTTGGGTTTGATTTCTTCTTTCTTGAACCTTGCTAGAATAGCATCATAATCTGTTCTTTCAATATATTTTAACTTAAGCATATTTAGAAGAAGCATCGCCTTACTGACTTTGTATTTATTAGATAGATATTTGAGCGTTTCTTTTTGAGTGAGATTAGATTTATATGTTTCAAAAGCGGTTTTTGCCAAATCTTTAGGTAGTAAGAAAGACGCTGCAAATTCATTGCACCATTTTTCGACATTGTCTTTGTAGGAATAAGTTGCATCAGGCAAATCTATGACTGACTCCCCGAGCAAAATATGTGCGAACTCATGCATCAAAGAGAATATCCTCGCTTCAATATTGTCCTTAGTGTTTACTACAATCACATTCGGAGATTCGTCCACAAATACGAATCCTCTTGCATCTTCAACAGGCATTGAAAATTGAAATACGAAAATATTCAAATCTTCAAATACATCCCGTAAATAGTGAAATAACTCGTAAGGCGTTTTGAATTTTCTTTGTTTTTCTTCGCTTAGATTAAAACGCTTCCTAAAGTTAAGGGCGATCTTCTCAGGATCTTCAGAAACATTTATTTTCGGCAATTTTGATTTTGTTTCATATTTGATATTTATTGATAGCTCTTTGCTCAAATCTTGCAATCTTCGTGCCTTTCTCATAACGAGAATGGTTTTTTTATCAAATTTGTCGACTTTATCAGGAAGCATTCGATAATCCTTCGGCTTTGGTTTTTCAGCAATTGGTTCGGATAATAAAAATGCTGCCAATGGCCGTTTGAAAATGGCTGAAAGTTCTTCCAATTGCCTTAACGTTGGTTTTTTCTCTCCGGATTCAAATTTTTCAATATTTTGTAGATTTGTTTTAAGCCGTTTAGCTAACTCCTCCCGATTCCACCCTGAACTCCCAATTAGCCATTTCAGAACAGCGGGCTCAACGTTCACAGCAATTGGCTCTTTGCGCGGCATTTAAATCACACCCTACGAATATTACCACTCTTAATAGGTTTTCTATGAATATTAACGTTTAGATTATCCTCTATCCATTAATGCAGGAAACGGCGTTGATTTTTCCATAAGACGTCCTCATTTATGAAAAATGGTGCGCGGAGATTATATATTTAACGGGTTGGGGTTGCCGATATGACTGTGTTTGTAAAACGTTATTATCTACGCATATATTCTACAGGTTCCATCCCTAAAAAGATAAGTGCCTAATGGACAGCCGCTAATGCACCTGTTTTTATAACAAATAGATGTACCCTCCCCACAATAACTATTTGGAGAACCGCAAGGTTGATGACAATAGCCATCGGAGCCAAGTATATATCCTGATGTTTGACATCGGGAATCAGTTCCAACTATTGTTTGAGACTCACAATAAAACGCATCGCATGCACTATAACATCGGTTGTCAGTTCCCAATATTTCTGTTCTATCGCAATAGTTTACGCAATATCCTTTTTGAGTAAGGTATGCATCCCCTTTACAGTAAACCACGGAATCAATATTTCTCAAGGAACTGATCTTTATAGCTATGCTTTTCTGAGAAGAAGTTCCTATATTTATCCAAGTATTTATCCCCACAAGATTGCCATCTTTATCAAAAAGCCCGCCGCCACTACTGCCAAAATAAGTATAAACGTCAGATTCTATTGAATTAAATGCAAACCCATCACTCATAAGCAAATCTTTTAATGCATTAATTTTTCCTTCAGCTACTAAAAATTCTACAACTCGCTCAGCATAAGAAGGATAACCTATTGCAGTAACCGAATCCCCTACATTTAAATCATCATTCACAGTTACGCTTTGATAATTTTCGGCATTAGTCGTATCTACCCCCAGTATTGCAATATCTAAATCATGAGGAGAAAAAGAAATTTTAGAAACCGGGTATATTTGGCCATCTTGAGTTCTAACGCTTGTTTTTTCAGTTAATCTTGAATAGCATTTCATATCATTGAATCCACAATCCAAAACGTGCCTATTTGTATATATAAATAATTTTGAATCGGTGTTTGAAAAAATAACTCCTGAACCACTACCGCCATTCTCAAAATAACTGCCATCTTCATTTTTCCCAGTTACTTCGTATTTTACCCAAACAATACTTTTCTTTACATCTTCAATATTTTTTGTATTTATGCAACTCGGCGCACCGTTTGAAGGACAATTAAATCTTTGATTGTTAGAACATGAAGTATAACACTGACCATTACACCAAGAACTTCCTATTTCTTCACATTGCTGCTGTGGAGTTTTTTGAATAGCGGGTTGTATATATTCCGATATTCCTGAAACAATATTTTGAGAATTTGTTGGTTCAGTTTCCTGCTGTGATGATTTATTTTGATCTGAAAATATTGAGGATCCAAAAGACCATCCAAAAACAATTACCGAAAGAATTATGAACGTCATTAAAAAAGTTGTCACAGAGCTATTTTCTACTTTTGTGTGCTTTTTCATACAAGAACCCTTTGAATATTTAGTTTGAGTTCTTATAAAAGTAAGTTCAGACGTGCTCCTACTCCAGCCATTCCTTCTTCGCAATCTTCTCGGGAAGGTAGACGTCCGTAACAAACGAAATACCTTTCTTGCTTAGAGCTTCTAGTTCCAGCTTTACGCCTTTCTCAAGCATGTATTTTAATTCGCGCTGCCACGACGGCTTCTGGAACCACGGATATCCGAGAATCTGATTCGCTCTCTTTTTGTCCTCATCATTCAGCTTGATTGTCACATCTTTTGGCAGGTTGTATTTCTCCTGGTCAAACGATGACAATCCGATGAATTTCGCAGTCGGAATCGCCATTCTCTTGCTTTCGTAAGCCAGATTTATGCTGCCCTGTTTTATGACCGAATAAATGTAAAGTCCCCAAGGGTCGTTATCTACGAACACATATATCGGGATTTTCAGCTCGTTCTCAAATCGCCACAATAATCTCCTTACTCCTCGCGGCGGAACTCCCTGCCCGTGTATCAATATGCAGTTATGCGTTTTCCAGAATTTGTCCTCGTTTAATCTGCGCCATACGGCGTCTTTTTCTACCATCAAAACAAATTTTGCTTCGCAGGCATCGAATTTAATCATGGATTTTTCGACAATTGAAGGAATGCTCCAGCCTCCTGAACCCAGCCTTCTGCAATCTATTGTATCGCCAGAATCGATAAGTGTAATGTTTCCAACTAAAGATCCTCTATTGCTTGCAAAAAGATGCAGTTCTTCTCTTAGCGTGTCTATTGTGACCTCAAGATCCTCTATTATCGGATCTGACTCTATCTGGTCGTCAAAAGTATTCTCCTGCGTGTTGCCGATGGTGTGCTTTGTCATATAAAATAGGTCTCTGATAGATGTTGTTTTGCCAGTTTTTATCAAATCCTTGCAAGCGGACGCAATAAGCATTGTCTGCATATATTTCTTTGCCTGCCCCAAATTAAGATAGCTTCGCTTCTGTACTGCAGTTCCAATTTTTATCAAATGATCTTTCTCGTCATAATGAACGTTTGAAAGCGTGCGCAATGGTATCTGAACTTCAGGATTTTTTCCATCTTCAATTTCTTTCAGCGACTTTCTTCCAACATTCTCCAGCTTCTCAATTACTGCCTTATCTATTAGTTCTTTTTCTGCTGTTGCCATTTTTAATCATTCCCCACAATCATTGGATTAAAATCCATTCGCAAGTTTTGCTTGCTCTTGGCTTTTGAGCTTTGCTCAAAAAGCTTGAAAATTCCATCGAATTTTCAAGATAATAATCACCTAATCTAAAGATCCTCTTCGGCGCCATCATCCCTTTGCGCGTATTCCTTTCTTCTCTTTACATCCTCAGTCTCATCCTCTTCGGCAGACACTTCCTTCTTTTCTGCTTCTTCATCAACAACGAGTCCTTTGTTGTCAAGCATCTTCTGCATAGAAACATTTATTTCTGCAATAGGCTTTTCTGTCAAATTTGCAAGAGCAGCTACCAAGTCTTCCGCATATCTTTGGAATATGCTTGCTTTCTCGCGGAGCATGTGCTCCCTATGCCTTGCAGAAAGGAACGCGCCAAGTTTTCTTGCAGCTTCCTGTATTGCGAGCTTTATTTCCTTAATAATTTCCGGATAGCTTGCGATTGCTTCTTTTCCTTCTGAAGTATACGGAACCCAAACCGATGCGAGGTGCACTGAAACTGCGACAGGACCTGAAGGCATTCCGCCTCCGCTCTGATTTAAACCATATCGTTTCCAGTCTGTCTGAATTACTGCTTTTGTTATCGCGCATGCCGATTGGTCGTAAAGCAAAGGCATTTTGTTCGCAAAGCGATATATTTGTATTGCTCCCTCTTTGTTTAGGTTTCCGCCGTATGCTATGCCGACTTCTATCTGGAATGGCCTTCCCGCATATACTGTTGGCGGCCTTGTAATGGCAGTAACAAATTCAGGTATAACTTCTTTTTTAAGCCCTTTCTCAACGGACTCAAATCCGATTGGCGAAAGGCAGTCTGTAGGCGGATTCTGAAGCTTTGCCTTCTGCATCGCATCAAGGAGCTTTTCAGCCTCATCGCGCGTGACTGTTGTCGGATTAATTTTTGCGTCAATTCCTGCAACATCACAGATTTCGCCAGCCTTTGTGCCGCCGACTCTTGAAAATTCGTTTGACAAAAAGCTGCGCAGGTTTCTTGCCTGCGTGAACTTAAGCATTCTGATAAGTATTCCAAGCTCGATTCCCTCTGGGTGCGGCTGTATCTCTTTTGCTTCCGGAGGCAATGTTTCAACAACTCTTGTAAACTCGAATTTCTCGTTGTCCGGATCAAGAAATATGATTGTCGCATACGGATTTATGATTGCGCTCTCAAGCAGGTATTCAAGAACCGATTGCTTTCCGCGCGTGTATTTTCCTTTTATGTCCATCTCAATTCTTGTGCCGTGACCATCGCCAGGAACTGACGTCTCTGAAACTATCTCGGGCTCGTTTTTCTGCGTATTTAAGTGAAGCTCAAAAATATGGGTGAACGTATCACTGGGCCTAGAATATATTTTTGTCGGCCTGCCGGTTGTAAGCTGGGCATAAAGCACTGCTGCAGAAATACCGATTCCCTGCTGGCCTCTGCTCTGCTTTAAGCGGTGGAACTTGGAGCCGTAAAGAAGTTTTCCGAAAATCTTCGGTATGTTCTTTTTCACAATGCCTGGCCCATTATCCTCTATAATAATTTTGAATTTATCGTTGGTGTCTCCCACGCGCTTTATCTCGACGTAAATTGTTGGAAGAATGCGCGCCTCCTCGCATGCGTCAAGAGCATTGTCAACAGCTTCTTTTATGCATGTCAAAAGCGATTTCTGAAGATTCTCATAACCTAGAAGATGCTTATTCTTCTCAAAGAATTCAGCAACAGATACTTCCTTTGCGCTCGCCATCTGTTGTGCAGTAAGCTCAGTTTGTGCCATAATGTATCATTTCCCCCTCAAACAATAATATTTACTTCAGTTATAGAAACTTTAAATATATGGTCGAAGACATATATTTATAGCCTGTCTTCTCCCATCTATTTCGAGAGCTATGCTCTTGAAATATACGAAAGCAAAAAAATATTTAAAGGTATATCATAACTGCTGAACAATATAGTTTGTGATATATAGTTCTTATGCATTATTATGCCCGAAGCTTTTTAAACCTGTTTTCGCCATTCATCGGCGCTAAAAAACTTTTTCTCGTTCCTTCTGTTTTCTTAAAAAAAGATAAGATGTTTTGTGCGTTTTTCCTGAAAGCAAAAGCTCAATTGCGTCACGCGCCTGCTTCACATTCTCTGGCGCGCCAAGTATTGCAACAGTTTTGCCGGATATTGAAATATGCGTCTCTGAAATTTCCTCGATATTTGCCCGTGCCTTGCCGTGCGTGCCAATCAGCCTTGAGCGGAACCGCTCAAGCGCCTTTTCACTAGTTCCTGCATAATCTATGAGGCTTATTATTTCAAGCACATGTTCTTCATCAGTTAGAATCATCGCGTGCTCTGGAGAAAAACCACGCGCTATCGCAGTCACTGCTTCTTTTGCGCGCAGAGCCATTGCAGTATCGCTTGCCGAAATTTCGATATCGCCTTCGGATGATATGCGCAGCTTGCAATTGAACGCTTTTTCAAGCGCCTTTTTTGTTGCCCCTTTGGTGCCGATAAGAACTGCTATGCGCTTTTCAGGGATTTTGATTTCGAGTGAAATATATTCCATACTAACATAATACATTTCGCGCGGAGTTTTAAAAATGGAAGGAAACGCGCGGATTTAAAGAATATAAGGCGCGCGAAACATAATTTAAGCATGGATTTGAAGAATATTAAGAGTTGGCAGATTGCTGCAATCTCCGTCGTGATCCCCTCAATCACATTTGCCCTCATGGGAGGACTGAACACAGATGTATCTGCAGAAAAATATCGATTTGTAGATATTATATTACTAAGTACACTCACTTTGTTAATTACAACCATACTTCTAAAAGTCAAACGAACGCAAAAAGTTGGCGCGACAATTTCAATAATTGAAGGACTTTCCATCTTGTATTATAGCACACTAGGACTTTCCCTATTGACTTTTGGCGCCCAAAACGTATCATTTTCAGACAATTCATTATTATTCATAACCCCCGCCATATATGGTCTCGCAATCCTATTACTATTCGCAGGCATCCACTATTTCTGGAAAAAGCAATAATTCTGATAATGTGATATTATGCGATTAAAACTCGACTTACATCTTCATTCCTGCCATTCCGGCGAAGCTTTCGGCACAATCGAAGAAATTATTCTTTGTGCGAAATCAGTTGGGCTTGACGGATTCGCGCTCACTGATCACAACACAATTTCTGGAAATAAAGAAGCTGCGCACATCGCTAACTTAAAAAAAGATTTAAAAAATACTAATAGAAATTAATCGCAACTGATCTTCTTCATAATCTCGGGATTATGCTTAAATAAAATCTTGCACGAACAATTCTTGCAGAAAATGTCGCCTACGACTTTCTCCACTTCGATTGTGCTTCTGCAATTATAGCATACATACATTGTCATAATGAACCTACTCCTCAACGGCTTTTGATTCTATTTCCTCTGATTCTGTCGTTTCTGTTTTTGCTTTTTTGGATTTTGCCGCTTTCTTTTTTACCGATTTTCCTTCCTCTTTAACTGCTTGTTTTTCCTCAACAGCGGAAACTAATTCAACAACCGATACGGCTTCTCGCACAAATGCTTCAACCTCGCCTTTCATTATTTTCGTTGCAGTAGTTGTTGGCTGGTATGCTCCGCCGGCAATAGTGACCTTGCACTTCTTGCATTTCCAGATTCCTGCGGACATTCTGTTAAGCGTTAATCTTAGACACTGCGGACAGGTGTGCTGGGCGCGAGAAGTTGCCTCAATTTTCGCAACCATATGCCTTACTCTGCTTCCGTATTTGTTTCCGAATCGTCCGGTTGTGCCTACTTTTTTTGTGTGCATGAAAATAACCATTCCATCTCTATCTATTTTGCAATCTCAACCCTGCATCGCATCGGCATCTTGTCGCAGACTCTTTTTCCTGCTTGTTTTGCTGTTTCAATGCCACTTGCATTCACTTCAATAACCATTATCCTGTGAGATTTTCTGATTCTTGCAGCAGAACCTGAAGGCTTTCCAAAAGCATGCGCCATTCCCTGATAGAATCGGTCTGCTTGAGCAATAGCTGCCTGCGCATGCTCTCTTAAAACCTGATGCGGATAAACAAGAACTTTCATGAAAAAATTTTTATCGTCAAGCTTTTTTCTAAGAAGCGAGTTTGCGGAAATGCGGCCGGATTCCAAAGAATTGTGCCTTACTTGCGCGTTTTCGCAGGAAATGATATAAATTTTTTTCTCAAATTTGCCTTTCATTGCAGCATTTCCCATCTCAAAAGTATGAAGCTTTGAACCAGGAACTCCTTTGATGTATGCTTTTCTATGAACCTTTACTGCCGTGCGCGTGTAAGGCCTTTTAAATTCCCGGTATATTCGTGCTCTTCGCAATGCCATAAAAATCATCTCACTTAGTTCGAAGCTTTTTCGAGCTTGTCTCGAAAAGCTTGCCGCAAGGCATGATTTGAGGACTTCGTCCTCAAAATCATCAATCCTATCCCTAATGCGTAACTAATATAACGAAGAAAGGCTTATAAATCTATCCTTTTTTTAACAACTGTGTATTTTGCCGCATTGCCTTAAAATTCTGGATGGCACACAACGTATACGGCTCAACAGGCAATCTTTCAAATTCGTCAAGCGAAACCCAGCCGAATTCCTGTCCTTCTGAATTTAGCGTTACATCGCGTGAATCTGTTTTGCATGCATAATCCATAAACACAAAATGCCTCTTTTTCCAGAATGCTGGATCGAATATAAATTCCTGGATGCCGATAAATTCGATGTCGAATATATCAAGACCGGTTTCTTCCTTTATTTCACGCTTCAGGGCATTAACCGCGCTCTCGCCAAGTTCTATATGCCCGCCCGGAATAACGTAGTTTCCGCCCCATTTGTGGGATTTCATCAAAAACAGCTTGCCGATAGTATTGAAAATAAGCGCGCCTACGATCGGCTCCGGAAACTGCTGCTCAGCCATTATCCACTCCTCCTGCTGTTTAATTTATCAATAATCTTTTTGTCAATAGCATAATCAACAATATGGAGCGCGCTTGCAAACTGGGTGTATTGCCCGATTTCGACTTTCTTTCCTGTTTTTTTTGTCGCATACCAAGCTATGAACTCGGATAGCGCCAGGCCTCCTGCAACATTACTTGGGAACGCCATAACATCATGCGCCCTCATTGCAAAAAGCGGAAACAAAAACCATCCTTCTTTTACTTCGGAAAAGCGCCTTTCATCAGATTCGCTTGAGTTTGACGAAAGAAAAGTTTTCATCTTTCGCCCATCGTTCTCAACAGTGCCATACCGGATATAACGCGCGTTTGGCTGATAATAGCAAAAACAGGGATTGTGCATGTCGTAAGGCGAGTCTTTTGCAAGGTCAATCTGCGGAACCTGAAGAGTCACATAAAGCCTGTTCGAGTTGCCTATGCCATCAGCAACTACGGTTGCGCATCCTTTTGCAAGCCGATAAAACGAGTTGAAAGTCTTTGCCTGAACCGCAGACAAACTGTCATAAAAACCAAGAACATCTTCAAACGCCGGAACTTTTTCTGCGAACTTTTTCTGCATGACGTCAGTAAGCTCCTTTATGCACTGAAGCTCATACTTGTCCTTGCATGACTCAAAACCATAAGCGGTAAGCCGCGTCCCATAAGAATATTCTATGTTTTCAATAAGCTTTGGCACGGTTTTCCCGGTTTTAGGATCGTACTTAACATCAGCAATCGGAAACAGATACACCCATCGCGAGTATTTTTCAAGATAATCGCGCGCACCTTCATCGTTTTCTATCCAGGATTGCGGGCGGTAATCTTTTGGGATGCGCCCATTCTCAACATCATTTAATGTTATCGAAACATTCGCGCAGTCAAGCGCCATTCTTGTGCTTTCCTGTTTCCCCCAGCTGCCGAACTGCATTATGTGGCCCTGAATGTTTGAAAAAGCATCGGAAACAGTCATGGCATTTATAGAAGTTCCGGAAAACGATCCGTAGCTGTCAAAAATTGCGCCCATCTTGAAAAGCGAGAAATCATGCAGCAAGGGCTCTTTTGCTGCGGCGCCTTTGTCATAGATATGGTATTTCCTGCCCTTGACACTCATGAAAAATGCATTTTCGCATTCCTGCAGGCATATCCGTATCACAAATCCTATGACTTCGATGTCTGAACATTTCAGGAGGTCTATCACCTCAATCTGACTGCGGAAGCGCTCGATAACTTCACCAGGGAGGTTCTTCAGATACGGAAATGTCGGGCAGATTGTGTTTTTTACGCGGCGATCATCGTCAATTCCGTGAAGGACAAGCGATTTTATAATGTCTCCTGCCATATGGCCCGAATCATTTCCTGCAAGGATTATCCAGCGGATATTAGGGTTGTAGACCGTATTTGCAATAACCAGTTCTACTCCCCGCGGGGTCATACACGGGCCTGAAATTCCTGCACCCATGCCGACTGCATGCGATTGTATTGTGTTGTTCTGTGATGGCACTATCACCGCAACCGGATTCTGCGCGTCTGCAACCTCGTAAGTGCCTGAATTCGGCGGGAATTTTTTGAGCATTTCGCGCGGAACCTGAAAATAAGTGATTTTTGTGGGCGTTCTTTCAAAAAACAGCCATTCATTCAGCGATTTTGAATAAATCTTGAATTTATTTGGAAGCTCTTTCATATTGACGCCGGGTTTGAGCCATTCCGGGGGCTCCAGATGCACATACTCGCGCGATGAGAAATCATCAATGTCTTCCTGGCGCTCCATGGATGATTATTGAAATGAAAAACTTAAAAATGGGTTTTTAAATATTCAAAAACGCTTAAGATTATGGCACTTAGTACTTCGAACTTAGAAGAAAAGCTGGGCTTGGCAATAACAAACATAATCGAAGTTTCTCCAAATCCACCTAGTACACGGGAAGGGCTTTTTCAAGAAATAAAGAGGCAATATCCTGCGCTCGCCGACGAAAAAATATTTGACGGCGCAATTACACCGGAATTATTTGAGAGAATCAAAAAGCCGGGCGTATATATTGATGAAGCTGGAAAATCTCACAGATACTAAGTATGCAAGCAATAATTAAAGAATTCAACGTAAACGGGATCTAATCTCAAGAAGATTCGCGTCCGTCCTCACTCCCGTAGGCGAAAAATGCGTTCTTGACGCGCGAAACCCTGCTTTGCGAAGCTTTTCTATAAAGGCGTCAATGCGTGGCGGATTCACGCGAAAAATAGACGCCAAAGTCCCGAGTTCGTACCACGGCGCGTCAATCAGAGATTCCTCACGGATTACACCCAACAGTTTCAGAAGCTGAGCATCGTTCATAGGCTTTGATTTCTCAAAAACTTTCGCGCAGAAATCAGAATCAAAAATCCTGCCATTCCAGAGCGGCCCTGCATAATTGGTTTTTTCGCCGCAATCCGCGCACTCTTTTCGGCAATTATCGGGCATGAATTCGCGCCTGCCGCATTTTTTGCAGAATATAAAGTATCCGATGCTTCGCATACTTATATCTGCTGCGGACTTTGACCTTTTCACCCTTCCGAAAACACGGAAATAATGCAGTTCTGAAAAAGAAAGAACCGGCGTGAATCCCTTATCATATTTTGCGCAATCGCGGACAATATTTGCAATCAATATCCTTATCCCGAGCTCATGCTGCATGTCGCAGCGCATTGATTTTGCGCCGTATTTGCGGTATGCTGCGCGCGGATATGTCCCTGAAAGCGGGGCTGTGTCGGTTGCAGTTATCGCAAGCATTCCGTGAAGCGATATGGCGCGCGCTGAAGAATCAAGAAACTGAATCGGCGTGCCAAAAGGGTCTATGTCAATGAAATCGATTTTGCTTTTGCGGCGCGCAAGAGTTATTACCGCATCTTCTTCTTCTATTGTTGCGTTTTTTATTTTGTTTTCCGCAACATTCTTTTTTATCAGTTTTATTGCAGCCGGGTTCAGGTCTGAAAATATAACTTCAAAGATTTGCGGCACTTCAAGCGCATACCTTATTCCCCTCACTCCTGTCGCTGAAAGGCAATCTGCGACAACAATGCCATTTTCGCCTTTTTGAGATTTAATTGATTCTTTTTTCGCGCCTTGTGATTGTGCGCGTGCCGACAACTCTTCCTGAAACACAGTTAGCGCAAGAACAGAAATATCTCGGTTGTGCTTCATCTTCGGATTGTAGAAGACCGCAGCCTTTTTTGATATCTCTTGGATTCTTCCGGTGTATGCAAGGATGCGCGCCTTGCCTTCAGTAATTTTTTCAATAACCATATAATGACTTTAGAAAAGAAGATTAAAAAACCAAATTACATCCAAGCTTATTGCTCCATATCCAAACCTATTGCTTCAACTTCTTTTCAAGCTTCTTTGCAGAATTTAATTCAATAAAGTTTTCATTAGAAACTATTTTAATTCCTAGGCTTTTTTCCGCATCATTCAAGGCTCTTCCTGCAACTGAACCGCCTTCGTTTGCAATAATTTGGTTCTGAATAAATCCTCTCGCGTCTTTTTTCCGCGTTGCCTCTGTTGTAAGCCGCTCGCCAAGCATTGAAAATATGAGTTCGAGGTCGTTCATATGATCGCGTAAATTTTCATTCTCCAAGCCTTTGGCTTTCTTGTATTCGCTTGGCGTAAGCCCAAAAGTAGCTTTTGAAATTTCTGCGGTTAGAATAGCGTATTCCCGGTCTGCTTTAACTCCGCGTTTTCCCCATTCATTTGTAAGTTCGTCTCTTATGGCGATTCCACGCACTCTTTTTTCTATCCAGTCATCAGAATATCCTTTTGCCGCGTATATTTCGCGCATACGCTTCATTGCGATTTCAGGATTTTCTATTTCCTGCACGCGCTCGTAGCCGACTTTTGCGAGCCATTGCTTGAATGGTTCGGCTCTTAAAGAAGGAATTGACTGAATGATTCTGAACGCACCTTGCGTATTTACGCAATCCGTTTCTCTTAATTTGCCATCCTCCGCCAACAATTTCAACTGTACACAAATTGTGTACAGTTCAACTCCGTGTTCTGATTCTCTTGATTTAAGCATATTCCAATAGTTTCTCGGATTTGCGCTGTCCGTAAGGGCTTGAATAATATCCACAACCGAGAAAAACCACTCGTTATCGTGCCACACCCGTCTGATTGCCTTTCCCTGAAACACCACCAAAGCATTTTCAGGTGCAGAATGTCCTGCCATAGCAACTGAAAAGCTGAGAGCTCGAGCGAACAGATCATGCGCGTCCATACAATAACTAAGAAAAAGCGCGTTTATATTGCTTGGCGCTGGAGGTTGCCGATATAATCAAAATTACGATTTCAATTTCAGAAGATACATCGGTGTAATTTTTGAATATTCGTTATCCTTTGCTTCAAAGGTTTTGACAATCTCAAAGGTTTTCATATATTCTTTCTCTTCCTCATCACCATATGCATAAACGAAAACCTTATCGATAAATTTCTTGCTCCAGAAATTCCAGACAATATCAAGGATTATATTCAGGTTTTCGCTTTCAAAAGCAAAGCCTTTTTCAGTTCTGTATTTTTCTATCACTTCTTTAGGCTTTGAAAACGTTCCCAGATGGTCTTTTGAATCATAGGACATTATCTGAACGTCTAAAACAAATTCAAGCGCGCTTTTACATGTTGGCTCTTTTTTGGAAAATTTCTTCAGCAATTCATCCGTGTTTTTAAACGGCTTTTCCCGCGGAACGCAAAACGCGCGCGTTATGAATATTCCGTCTGGCTTTAGAAGCCGCTTTACTTCCGATAGCAGTGCGTCTCTTTTGTTCCACGGAACATTTGGCAGAATAGCATCTCCGACTATGGCGTCAAAATATCCGCTTTGCAATGGGTTTTCGAGCCAATTGGCGCGCACTAAAATCTCGTTCGGATTCTTGATTTTCAGAAGAGAATTCATGGCTAAAATCATTTCAAGGTTTATGTCGATAATCGTTGTTTCATAGCCAAATTCATTCAGAGCATCCCGAAGCTCGGGCGTCGCGCCTAATACAAGCGCTTTCAGAGGTTTGCACTCATTGTTTAATTGTTTCAGCCATTCTCGATATTTCTCAACTTCGTCAGTAGAAATGCGGCTTGGCGAAGTAAAATAAACGTTCCACATTTCCGCAATTTGCTTCCATACAACGGACGTTGTTTCAAGACTTTCGACCATGAGATATCCTAATTACAATACATTCCAAGAATTTAAATGTTTATCATCAGTTAGATTTATGAACGGACTAAAGGGAGAGTTAATCAGATTTGATACCAAAGACGGCTTAGAACTTCAAGGACTCCTTTTTGAGCCAGAAACAAAAACAAAAATATATTAATTCATGTGCATGCATGGATAGGCAATTTCTATGAAAACAAATTTTTGGATTACATAGCCAAAGAATCGGTTTCAAACAATATTGCATTTTTGACATTCAATAATCGAGGAAACGGTATTATCACAGACATACTCAAAAGCGGTGCACAAAAAGGCGGCTATCTACGAATCGGCGGAAGTCTGGAAAAATTTGAAAAGTGCATTTATGATGTATCCGCAGCAATTGATTTCGCATCTAAACGAGGATATGATAGAATAATTCTTGAAGGCCACAGCCTCGGTTGCCAGAAAGTTGCATTTTATAAGTACGAAACAGGCGATAAAAAAGTTATTGGAGAGGTGCTCTTGGCGCCTGTTGATGACATCGGATACGTCAAAAGATTGCTTGGGGATAAATACAAACCATCATTGAAAATTGCCGAAGACATGGTTAAAAAAGGCATGTGCGATAAACCTGTTCCCGAAGAAATGGCATACTATCCGTTGATGCCTGCAAGACGATGGCTGGACGTATCAAGCCCAAAAACGCGGCATGGAAGCATATTTGATTATTCGGAAGAATTAAAGGAGATTAGGAATGCAAACTGTCCAGTATTGGCAATATTCGGCTCCAAAGACGATTATGAATCTGAGCCGGATAAAAAACTTGACATTCTAAAAAATAGTGTAAAAAATTGCGACACAAAACTGTTCCAAAACGCAAACCACTGGTTTTCAGGATATGAAAACGAATTAGGAACACTAATAGTGAACTGGGTCAAATCACACAATAAGTAATTGGATTTTTAACTTCTGCTCCAGCCCTAGTATAATCATCACCCAGCCAAAACCTTCGAAACGCTCCCCTCTTTCACAACCTTGAAAACCCGGTCGCTGAACGCCTCAAGCTCGCGCTCATGCGAAACAAGGATTATCTGCTTGCATGCGAGTTCAGCAAAAACATCGCGCAAGTGAGTCAATTGCTCCTTGCTGAAACCGTCAGTTGGCTCATCAAGTATTATCAGGCCCGATGAACTCATGGAGCTGCAGACTCGCTTGACAACGGTATTTAGCGCGAGCCGGTAAGCTAGCGCAACCGAAGTCTTCTCCCCGCCAGAAAGCGCGCGTATATCCTGCTCATAACCGTTCTGCACAACTAACGGCGTGAATGCGTCATTTATCGAAACGCTCAAATCAGTATCAACCATCAATATGCCGAACCATTTCTGGAAAAGCGAATTGAACTCCTCGTTTATGCTGCGAAGAACATGCTGCTCAATTGTTGCAAGCGCACCCGAGAAATATTCGTCAAGCCATGTGCGAATTTCGCAAAGATTGTCTTTTTCCTTTTTCTCGATTCCTTTTTTTGCAAGTCTCTCATCCACTGCCTTGAGGTCTGCTTCAAGCACACGCATTTCTGCTCCGGCTGAGCTAATTGCGCGAAGGATATTGCTGCGGCCGTCTTCCAGCAAGTTTGTTTCTTTTTCAAGTGCCGCTATATCCGACACTATTTTTTTCGAACTTTCAAACTCCTTTTGCTTTGATTCGTACTCGGCAGAAACCGTCAAGATATCCTCATTAAGTTCTGCTGCTTTTTTGCGCTCGGATTCTGCGCGCTTTGAAAGCGTTTCTGTTTCTCGCATCACCTCAAGAATCTTCATCTGATTCATTGCGTAACTTTTCAGCGATTCCGATATTTTTGAGAGCTCGGCTTCTTGGAAAGACAGCTTTTTCAGAATCTCGACATTTCTTGAATAGGTTTCCCTAAAGGAGATAATATCATCCAGCTTTGATTTTGCAGCTTCGAGATTTTTTGAAATCATGTCCCGCTCTTTTGACATGCTCTCAAATGCATCATTTGCACGCGAAAATTCAATCAAGAGCTCCCTTGTTTTCAACACATCACATTCCTTTGCCGCAGTCTCGCTAAGCATAACTTCGAGCTTCTCAAGCTCTTCCTGAACATCCCGGGATTTTTTAAGAAAATGTGCGGGATCTATCTTATGCTCGCATAATGGGCAAATCTCGTTTTGCAGGAGAGTTTCAAAAGTTTTTGCATCTTTTTTCATCACAGCAGTTTTTTCGCGCAATTCATCTGCCTGTTTTCTAAGCATCTGTATTTCACGCGAAATTATATCCCCTGTTTTCTCAGTCGGCTTTTTCTTCACTTCAAGCAACGCGATTTTTTTGTCGAGATTTTCAATTTCCTGCTCTGCGCTTTTCAAAGAACTCTCGAAAAGCTGTGCCTCTGAAATCGATTTTTCAAGCCCCCCGATTGCCTTGGATATTTCGGTCATTTTATCGCGGACGCTTTTCAGCTCTACAGAGATACCAAAATCTGTTTTTTCTGTCGGCTTCCTGCACAATTCAAGCTCTGATATCCGGGCTTTTTTCCCGCGAATCTGCAATTCGGCTTCAGAAGATGATTTTTCAAGCTCTAACGCGCTCTTTTTTTTGTCAATAAGCGCATCCTTAAGCCGCGGCAGTTCGCCGGAAATCTTGTCAAACACAGCCTTTATCGCGCGAAATTCATCCATTTTTTTCCTCTGTTCCGACAATGAATCGACAAATAATTTTTCTTTTTTTGAAAACTCTTCAAGCTCAATGCTTTTTTTCTGGAACAATGCGGATTTTTCTGATTTTTCCGAATTCAACGCATCAAAATCCTCGAGGCTTCCTGCAAGAAAAGTCTCGCGCTCTTTTATCTGCTTGGAAACAATTGCCGCGTTGTTTCGCGCGATGCGGTATTCTTCGATGCCGAATGCCCTGCGTAATGTTTCAAGTCGCGCATCCTCAGGCAATTCAAGTATCTCTTTCATTGATTCCTGCGGCGTAAAAACCGCATACCTATAGATGTATGAAGTCGCTTTGGGCGAGGGGTTCTCGTTGAATTTCAGCATTTTGAGGACCTCGCGCTTCATTTCCTCCGGGCTGAATTCGGTTTTTGAGCCGCCCGAAATTATGCTGCATTCTTTTTGAGACGCACCTGTTTTTTTTCGCTCAAGAGTTCTGCGAAACAAAAAATCTTTTCCTTCAATATCCATTGAAAGCGCTACAGAGCCCTCCTTTTCGCCGTTGCGCAAAAGAAATGTTGATTTCAGGTCGCCGAGGCCGAAAAGCGCGAATTCGATCGCATATAGTAGTGTAGACTTTCCGCTGCCTATGTCGCCCTCAAACAGAATGATGCCTTCGGGAAAATTTATTTTCTCTTTTTTGTAGCTGCGTATATTTTCGAGCTCGAGGGATTTTATTATCATTTGCCGAACACCATTATTTTATTCCGATTGCCGCAAAAGCGCTGCGCTTTATTTTGCCCTCATAATCCGATTTTGACTCGCCTGCGTTTTCTGCGCGAAGCAAAACGAGAAGCGCTGCTGAGAGCTTCTTGCCATCATCTTTTGACAGCGCAGGATTTTTCAGCGCCGCCTTTTTTTCAAAAAGGCCCAAAGACTCCTCGAAAACTTTTTCCTCTATTTCATGCTTGTCTTCGCCCTTAATTTTCAGCTGCTGGGTTTCGCGCGAAGAAAGCGAATTGTGGCTAAGATACGCCACATTTGCGCCGTTTTTCAAAATCATGCTTTTCAGCTCGCCGAAATTTATGTCTGATGGCTTTCCGCTTGAAAGCTCGCCATGGATTTTGAGAAGAACTACAGACGGCATCGCGCCTCCTGAAAAATCATTTTTCTCAATCATCTGCTTCAGTTCATCGCCTGCGGATTGAGATGTTTTTGCATCCGCACCATAAATCAGAGAAAAAATCCTGCAGACCTCAATTGGCTCAAAACGCGCGACTGCTTTTTTCGACGAATCTATTTCAACAAAATAAAACCCGCCTTTTTCATTTGATGCATTTTGAGGATTTGCGGAGCCCTCAAAAGCTTGCCACGAAGTGGCATGATTTTCCAGATCGCGGTAATCGCCCCCGAAAAGCGCGCCCGTAAAGACGAATTTTCCGTATTCCGGAAAGTCGCGCTCCATGCGCTTGTGCACATGCCCCCCTGCGTAATAATTGAAATTTTTCGGGAAATTCGACAGCGGAATTCCGTCTGACATCGCAAGAAAATCAGGCTTCATCTCATTCAGCGTGCTGTGAAAAAGAAATATTTTGACGTTGCCGTTTTCGCTGTTTTCAAGATGCTCACAGTCAAGATTCTCGTAGTATGATTTCTCTGCGCCGCGCTTTCTTGCAGACATTCCGGAAAATTTGACGCCGGTTTTTTCATCTGTAAAAAAGTCAAGCCGTATTTTTCCGCCTTCAGTTATGTTTGCGCTAACGACTTTTTTTATAAGCCCTGCGCTGCCAAGAACATCAATAATCGAGGTTTCTGTTGCGCTGTAGTCGTGCGAGCCGTAGACAACATAAATCGGAATTCCTGCGTCTTTTAGCTGTTTCATTTTTCGCACCGCCCGGTCAACAACAGCCATGTCGGGAAGCGCGATTTCAAACAAATCGCCTGCAATAAGTATGAAATCCGATTTCAATTCAATTGCTCGGTCAATCGCTTTCTCAAACGCTAAGACGTTTAATTCGCGCAGTGTCGGGTCCCTAAATGCTCCCAAATGAACGTCTGCGATGTGCGCGAATTTTACCATAAGGTATTATCCTTATGAAATTTTAATAATGAGTCATACTATAAGAAGAATGCCTTTACAGAATCTTTCGCAAACGCCCAGACTAAGCAAAAGGAACAGTTTTTATTAATTTTAAATTGTCGGGACTTCTAAAACCTCTTTTCAAAAGGATGTCTCTTTCTTTGAGCAAGCAACTTCGATTGTGGGCAATGGCATCTTTTAGATTCCCATTTTGCCAAGCTTCAGAACATTTTAAACCTACATCGTTAAAAGGGTCATTGTATTGTGGTATTTTTAATTCCGTCACCACTCTCCACTTAGGCTCAAATTTTTCTTTGTTAAGCTCTCCTTCAAAAAGAATTTGTTTATTCAAACTATGGAAAAATGTGCTTCTTTCAAAATCAGAATTGAACGCATAAAAAGGCTTGCGTAATGTACTGAGTTCATCGGCCATAATTTTCTTTAATTTTTCTAAAGAATCTACGTTTTTAGCGCAGTGAATTTGTATTGATTCTGTACTCATATAACCAAAAATAACCGGCACTATATTCGCATACCGTCTTGAGTCTTCATAACTCTTATTAAAGTTACCAATTGTTTCGATATCGATGATAGTCCCATTGAAATTACTAATCATCTTTTCTTTGTGTATCATCACCATGCATATGTCACCTATCTCTGCAATAAATGAGTGCTAAAGCGCCATGATTAATTCTTTGATTTTATCGCAACATTCGCCATTGCATAAAGCGATCTTTTTATTTGATATAAAAGTTCAATATTTTTATCAAGTAAATATGCATCTACATCGGCTAGAGTTATTTTTTTCAAATTGTGCTCCCGTGCCCAATTCACACAAGAAGTGACAGTGGATGGTAATTCTAATTTCTCTTTCTCCAATTGCGCTTTATCTTTAACTTCCCTAGCTGCATTTAATTGCTTTTCAGCCAACATCTCGACTTTTTCTATTTTAAGTCTGACTTCTGGAGGCATCTCATATTTTCTAATATTTTTTTGACTCCAGAAAAATTCAGATGCCCTATACATAGACATATTCGCTTCATCTGAAAACTCTTTTTGTATAAATGCAATTAACTCAGATGCAAGTTTTTCGGGTGTTGCAGATTTTATTTCTTCAGGAATTTCTGATTGTTTATCTTCTTCAAGAGAAATGTCATCGCCCGGTATCTCTTCTACCGATTCAAGCGCATCGGCTATTCGCTCTAAAGCTTTCACTATGCGATCTAATTTTTCATCAGATTTTTGATTTGACTGCTCCTTTAAGTCATTACTCACCATAAAATCACGAATTATTACATCAATTATCTAATAAACCTATTCACCCAATAAAAACCGTTTTCTCCTCTTTCTTTTTCTCTTTCACTTCCTTTTCATAATCCTCGAATCTTGGAATCGTTATCGGAATCGCGAATTTTGTGAAAACGCTTGAGACTATCGCTTCTCCTGTGTCAAGGCTTGCGATAGAACGCGAGTCCGTGCTTAAGTCCTGCGCAGCGCTTTCTATTATCGCATTGCGCTCTGCCAAAAGCTCGTTTCCAAGAATTATTTTTGTGTTCATGTTTGTCAGGACCTCGCGCGGGATTATGCTTGAAAGCTGCGTCACTGCAATCAAGCCCACTCGGAATTTTCTGCCCTCTCGCGCAATTGTCGAAAAAATATTTCCTCCGCTGTGCATTGCGTCGGCTCCCAAGACGCGCGGCGCTTCTTCAAGAATCACTGACACCAGGGGCTTTTGGTCAAGTACGCCTTCGTTTTTGTAGTACTTATACCTTTCGAAAACATCTGCTGCAATGATGCTTGCGATAAGTATCTCAGTATTATTCGACATGCTTGATGTATCAAGGATGACTTTTTTTCCTTCCTCAAGCTGGCGAACGATATCTTTTATTGTGGATTCGCCGCCTGTTGCCGAGAATATGGAGCTTCTGCTTTTCATTGCGCCTGATTCGTCGGCATAGATATTCAGAACAACGCCGAGTTTTCGCTTGATGACGCCGAGCGTGCCTTCATGTATTCCCTCATTCTGGAATGCTGCGACATCGGCGCGCATGACTTCGGATAGCCAGCTGACGCCGTATTTGCGGTGAAATATCTCAAGAGCATCCCTTTGCGCATCTGTAAATTCGAGAACTCCACGAAAATGCCACGGCTTTACAACCGAAAGATTAATTAGAAGGCTGCATGCGCCCCTAGCAGGCTTTGGAGAATAGGAAATGAGATTCTCGCGAGATTTTGGATGATCTTTTAAGCCAAATGAATTCCGTCCGTAATACTCATCATGCGGATCCAACACAAGCACGCCGGCGTACGTGCTTGAAAGCAGATTCCATAAAAGCACTTTCACAAGATTGCTTTTCCCGCGGCCGGTTGTTGCCGGAATCAGCATATGATGAGTCAACGCTTTTTCGCCGTCAAGAATAACTGGTATTTCAATGGTTTTATTCGCGCTTCTGACATAACCCAAAAATAAGGGCTTTTGCCACTCTTTTTTTAACATGAATTCGAGGTCTTTTGGCGCCACATTACGAATAGATGAGAAAAAAACAGGAAGAGCCTTTGGAATCCGCGCCACCCCGTTATCTACAGTAATCAGCGCTTTTGTGCTTGCAAGAACATAATTGCGCAGGTTATTCTCAAGAAATCCTGCGCTTTCGTGCGCAAGACCTTCAAGATTCAGTCCGCTTGCCATCTCAATTGTTGATGCCGGAATCTGGCTGCCATACTTTAAGTCATAGACCTGCAGAATCGTAAGTGAATTATCGCCATTCTCTGCAACCAGAAGGTCGCCGAGGCCTATTTTTTTGCCGCTCTTTTCCCGGACAAAAATTTCGCCATGCTGTCCGCTGATGATTTGGCCGACGATGTCAATTTCATTTAACATAAAAATAACCACTTTTTTAATTACCTCGAATTCGACGGGATTAAAATTCGGATCATTCTGAAATTCCACTATGATCATCTTTGATTTGTTTTCTCTTATCTTTCTCAGGCTCAGATAAATAATTTTCTCCCGACAATATTGGCCTGCCTAATTCCCGTTCTGTCTCTTTTCTTGCATTGCCGGCCACTCGCCCGCCTCTTTGGGCAGCTGCTTCAACTTTTATAAAGCCTTGCGCATCTTCATTCTTTGTAATTTCCGTAGAAACTCTTTCACCCAGCATTGAAAATATAAGCTCCAAATCGTTCATATGATCACGCAGATTTTCTTTTTTTAATCCTTTGAATTTTTTGTATTCGCTTGGCGTCATGCCAAATGTTGCTTTTGAAATTTCTGCTGTAAGTATTGCAAAATCGGTCTCATCTACCACGCCTCTCTTTTTCCATTCGTCAGTAAGTTCATCTCGTATGGCGATGCCCCTAACTCTTTTTTCTATCCAATCCTTTGAATAGCCTTTGGCTTTGTAGATTTCTTTCATACGCTTTTGGGCTAGTTCAGGGTTTTCGATTTCCTGCACGCGCTCGTAGCCAACCTGCGCAAGCCAGAGCTTGAACGGCTCGGCCTTTGGAGATGGAATTGACTGAATCAATCGAAAAGCATTTTGCGTATTAACGCAATCTGTCTCTCTTAGTTTTCCGTCTTCTGCCATCAATTTCAACTGTACGATTTTATCGTACGGTTCAAATCCTTCGCTATTCAGCTTTATTTTTAAGTCCGACCAATACCTTTTCGGTACCGTGCTGTCTGTCAAAACTTCAACAATATCCACAACAGAGAAAAACCATATTTCGTTATGCCATATTCTCCGGATTTTTTTGTCTTGAAAAACCGCAAGCGAATTTTCTGGATTCATTTCAAGCTCTCCTCAATAACCTTCTTTTCCTCCTCAGTTATTCCGTACAGCTTATAGACTAGTTCATCAATCTCGAAGTCCACCTGCTTAATCTGCTGTTCCAGCTGTTCTTTTTCGTGACCTGCAGCTTTCCCATCGTGATATTTTTTCTGGAGCGCGAGCATTTTATCAACAAGGGTTATCAGTTCCTTATTAGAGTCAGTTCTATTAGTTATTGGAAGTTCCTCTATCGCGCGATTATATATTTGCAGTTTATCTCCTAATTTGACCTTAAAATAATAGCTCATGAGTTTTGAGTTTAATAGGGCTAAAATAAATCGTAAATCATATTTTTTTGAAAGCTCAATTTCGTGTGGTTCAAACGTGAATTTGCTGGATAGTTGATTTTTAAGTAAACAACAGATTAAAGTATTCTCAACGTAAAAGAATGCCGAATCAATAGTTGCGGATAATCCGCCTTTTCCTAAAATTCGTTTCATTATTATCTTCGGGTTTTCAAATAATTCAGGGAACTTTGCGCTACAGTGTCTTTTTGGCTGATAATCCAGATATTTTCCACTCCAATAAATCGCATATCGCCCTATCTCTTTTGCCTCAATATATTTTTTGCATAGGTCACCATCATTAGATGTTCGTATGAACTCATCCTTTGTCTTACCACTGTTTCTTTCATACACTTCAACTCCTTTGCTTATGCACATGATTTTTTTAAATGAAAAAGAATTGCTTTCAATCTTGTCAATTATTGGTTTGCTTACCTGCGTTATCTCTAATCTGTACATATAGTCAGGATTTTTAAAGAATTGGTCGGTGTCTATTTTTTCCAGTCTTCTAATGGCATTATTAACTATTAACGATTTAAATGTCACTCCATTCATTTTTCCTTTTCTGCAAATCAGTATGGTGCTTTTGACCTCTGCGGCTTCAAAAATCTTTACTTCTGATAAATCAACTATTTCCGAAATATGACAGCTATCCAAAATTATTTTTCTCATTTTTGTTGCATAGGGTTGATTTAAAAATGGGTATGGAATGATAAGACCGAAATAACAATATTCTTTTAATAATTTAATAGATTTTTCTATAAAAAATAAATATATATCGAACGTCCTAAATGCGGATTTATATGTTTTAGAGAAAAAATCTCTATCTTTTTTAGGAAGATTCCTGCTTCTTATATATGGCGGATTTCCGATAATGATATCAAATCCCCCTGCATCGATTATGTCGCCAAAGTCAATGTTCCAGTGAAATTGGTTTGCGAGCTTTGGAGGCGCGCCGTTTCCGTTTCCGGCTCCGTTCCCATTTGCATTTTTTCCGTTTTTGCCGCTTTTCTTTGAATTCGACATGCTGAAAATATAATTTTGAAAGGCAGGGCTCACAACAGAATATATTGATTTTCTTATTGCCGCGATAATTTCTCGGAGGCGCACCGCGCCTTCGCCTTCTTCTTTTGCATAAAGAGACTGTAAACCTGCATACGCTTTTTTGAGATTATTTACTGCATTTCCGCTCTTTTTTGACAAAAGCTCTTCGCTTTCGGACAGGATATTGAATCGCTCGACATCGCTTTCGTTTCTCGAATATGCGAATTTCAGAGTCTCAAAAACGCCTTTCATGCGCTCGTCATACGGCGTAATCACGAGGTTTTGATTCAGCGGCTCGTCAACCCATCCTATAAGGCTGTTTCCGCCGATTATTTTATATTCTATATTTGGGAGGGTCTGAGTGTGCGCAAAATCCGGCAAGTCAATATTTTCTATCATACTCAGCCACAATCTGAGCTTTGCTATCTCGACAGCCGCTTCTTCAATATCTACGCCGTACAAATTATTATTGATTACTTGCTTTTTGATTGCAAAATAGCTCACCTCTTTTTCGAGCCTCTCAAGCAGTTTTTTCTTTGTAAAAACAAGTTCTTTCATGGCAGATGTCAAAAAATGTCCGCTTCCGCATGCGGGATCTAATACTTTAAGTTTATCTATTTCATCACATATAGCCCTTATGATTTTCGGGTTTGTGGATTCAATGTCTTCGATAAAATCGTCAAGCGTATTGTAAGGAGCTATATTCGCATCGCTCCATCCGAATTGTTTTAAAATGGCTTTGACTTTTTCAAGAATAACCGGCTGTATGGTGTTTTTTGAAATGTATGCGGTTATTTCTTCCGGCGTATAATACGCCCCGATGTCTTTTCGCTTATTCTCTCCGGCATTGCCGGTCAGGTAATTTATTGTTTTTTCAAATACATTTCCCAGTATGTCCGGATTAAGCGCCTGCTCATCGCCGTTGAGCGTAAACGAATACTTTTCAAGCAGATTTTTTATAATTTCCCTCAGAATATCATTTTCAACATCATATTCTTTTTCCCGGGAAACCGATTCGCGAAATAATCCGCCGTTAAGATATGGGATATTCCTGAAAAGCCCTATTGCCTGTACATTGGTTTTTCTCTTATTAGAAGCGGTATTGAAAACATCATAAAAAAGCACCTGAAGATATGCTTTATAAAATGTCGACGGCAGTTTCAAAGCATCGTAATCTTTGAACAATTTGCCAAGGAGATTGTTTTCCACAAGCCCTTTATCCTCAAGGAATTTTACAAAAATCAGGCGGCTCATCAGATTGACTGAAAAAAGCCGTTTCTCAGAGTCTAAAGAATCCTCTGCGGAAGATATTTCATTAAGAAGGCAATGAACTTGCCGATCGCTTCTTTTTTCTGCTCCGAAAACATACAGGATATAATCTTCGTAAAACTCCTTTGTGATTTTTTCCTTATGCATTTCAAGAAAGTTTATTTTTTCCTTTGCAATAAACAAGATAGTGTCTCTGCTAAAGCCGCAATAAAACTTTGGCGCAATGTCTTTAAGGCCTGCAATATGCTTTTGCCAAAAAAGCTCCTGAAAAAAGCCGCGCAAATCGATATCTAGTAGCTTCTTTAACTTATATTCTTCGGAATCATACTTCAATAAGACCCATCGAAACCCGTTTGTTGCAAGACCGTAATCGGCTCTAAATGACCTTTTTTCAAGCCAGCTTCCAACCTGCTCAATGCCGCTTCCTCGTGTTTTCAAATCTTTATTAAGCGGCTCCGCCTCAACCAATATTTTTTCGGCTCCAAAACGCAAAGTGTAATCCGCTTCTTTTCTATCTATGCCAGATTCTGAAGAAGTCCTGCGGTGCAAATCATCAATTGCAAATCCCAAAAACTTAAACAAAGGGCGTATTATGATTTCCTCAGTAAGATCTTCCGGCGCTTTATTTAGTTCCGTGTCCGCCCGCTCAAGCGTTTTATCGCCATTTATAAGCTGTCCGAGAACAAGCTTATTATTAATTTGCCGAGAAAGAGAATCATAAATGTCTTTTAGGGCTTCGTAAAATTCAGTTTCTTTTCCGTCAGGAAACGCAGTTATTTCTTTTTTGAATTTTGTTTGCGGCAGATAAATCCCTCAAGTAGTATTTTACTATTCGTTTTGGCTCATATAAGTATTCCATTAGCATTGCCGATAAAACAATTACAAAATAATCTCATTCAAAACATCATGCGCGTCAATTGCACCTGAAAGCTTTTGAATCGATGCAAGTGCGCCTTTTTTCTCAAGTACTGATGACAGCATCGCGCGGTAATTTCCCGCTTCTTTAACGCTTATGCGCGACATACTATCGGCATCAATGAGACCGTAAGGGTATCCGATAAAAGACGCGTCGCACGAATTTCCGGATATTTCAGAAAGCGCGGACATTACGCGCTCTTCATTATCTGCCGCGCTTTTATCCATATCAAAGCGAAAAGCCCTTGCAGAATCCTTGTGCAGCTTTGCGACAAAAATCTCGGCTGGATGAAGCGGATTTGCGTTTTCGCAAAGAGGATAATAAATCCACGGAGCATTCATTTTCAATGAATCTGCAATTGAATCAACTGCATAAACAAGCGGAATCCCTGTTGTTGTAAGAAGCGCGGAAGTCTTAGCAAGCGCGCACAAAGACACTTTTTTCGCATTTGCAGAATCAAACGCTTTTTTTGAATAATCGCCCTCTCCGGTAACTGACGCCTCAAGAGCTCCGTCGCGCAGAAGAATATCGCCCGAATCAAGCTCTTGTTCGATAACAACAGATGCGATTGACCATTCCAGATACCGCCTGATTGCGGCGCCGATTACCGAAATATTTGCCCTAAAATTCTTTCGCGCCGAGAGTGTTTCGTCAAACGAGTCGAACACGAGTTTTTTGGATGGAAAAAAGCGCCCAAAATCTTGCGATACCGGAATCAGCGAGCATTCGTATGCGATTCCCTGCGGGCTTTCCTTTGCAATGGCTATTGAAAACATCTCGATTTTCTGCGGAATATTTTTTGGAACAACCCGCTTGTTTTGCCCAAACATTGAAAAATATCCGCGAATCAAATGCACTGAAAAATTCGAAGAGCCGAGAAGCTCAAAGTTTCCGGCATCTACAAACGCCAGTTTGCATGAAGAATTTTCTTTTGGCAATACAATCTCCTTAAAATTTAACGCGCTGAAAGGCTTTGACACGTATTGCTTGTCTGTAAAATCAGGGCTTCCTAAAGTCTGTTTTGAAGACGTGTGCATAGAAAGCAAGTCCGCTGTCTGAGTAAGCGCGTTAAGCATACACGCATTTGGATTTGAAGAAATTAAAATCCGAGAAAACCCCTCAGTCTTTTGTTATTTTTCCAAAAATAGCCTCGAATGAACATTAATAAAGCTAACGCCATAATGATATGCGTAAGTTATGGTGTTATTATGGCAAAAAGAAAGGACGCTGCGGTTGACGCAAGAATGTTTGATAATGTTTATGTCTGCATGAGGTGCAACGCGACCCTCAGATCTGGAAAGCCTGTTGAAAAAAGCGGCGCAAAATGCCGAAAATGCGGCTCAGATGGCTTGAGGCTCAAAAGGAAACACATTAAATCAACGATGTAATTGATGCCTATGGCAAACTTAAAAGCAGGCATTGAAATAACCCGGATAGTTAACTGTTTTTTTGCCGGAATATCTGCGCTTGCGGCTTTTTATATTGAAAGCGCTTCTTTGGATTATTTCTTTTCAGCAGCCGCGCTATTGACGTTTATTTCTGTGATTCTTTTATGCGCAGCAGGAAACATATTCAACGACTATTTCGACATTGAAAGCGATTGTATAAACAAGCCAAACAGGCCAATACCTTCCGGAAGAATACAAAAAAACGAGGCGATGGCTCTTGGAATAATTCTTGCGTTTTTTGGAATAGCTTCGGCATTCCGCCTAAATACAAGCGCATTAATTCTTGCAGCAATAAACTTAGCAATGCTTTACACATACAGCAGGATTAAGGAAACAACGCCTTTTGGAAACTTTATTGTGGCATATCTTGCGGGCTCTGTATTTCTTTTCGGCGGATTAGCCGCAAATTCAATAAAAAGCATCTGGATTCTTGCGCTTCTTTCGGGGTTTGTGACTTTAGCACGCGAAATAACAAAAGACATTGAAGATATTAAAGGCGATAAATTCAGGAAAACCACGCTTGCAACGTATTATGGCGATAAAACTGCCGGCATTATTGCGGGAGTTATACTTATAGCATCTATATTTTTGAGCATATTGCCGCTGCAGATGAATCTTTTCAGCAAAAACTACCTCTACGTCATCTTTGTCGCAGACTGTATTTTCGCATATTGCGCATATCGCCTTGTGGCAGACCCGGCGAAATACGCAAGTGATAACGCGCGCCTTGAAAAAGTCGGCATGTGGGTGGCTTTGGCGGCATTCATTGCAGGGACGATTTAACTGCGCAAAAACAAAAGGTATCTGCTATACGCGCTCCTCAGAAATTACAGTTATTCCATTTTTCTTTAATAAAGATGCCAAAATCCCATCACATCTAACGATTTCGCCAGATAACATTTTAACCTGTCCTGAACCGCAAGAAGGACTTCTCTGTTTCAAAATTGCTTCTTTAATGCCGAGCAATTTCACCAATTTTAAAACCTCGTTTGCGCCATCAAAACAACTATTCGTGATATCTTTGCCCGATGAAGTAATGACTTTCTCCGCTCTAAGTTCTGCCGGCTCTCGGGGTGTCGGCAAACCGCCTAATTGCTCAGGACAAACTGGAATTAGAATTTCAGTTTTCAATAGTTTGATTACACGCTCATCGGCTCTGCTTTTACCATCATACTTGCAGTTTATTCCAAGCAAACATGCACTACATAATTTCATATGCGTAATTTAGAAATAATATTAATAAATTCTTCCTCTGCATATTAAATGTCGCGTAGCTCTTAAGTCCTCAGCACTGTTCGTACCTTGTCAATATTCTCTTCCATACGCTCAAGGCCGCCTATTGTGCTGTTAAGAAGCGCAGTTCCTCCGTCGCGGTTCTGGCGCAGATTCTCCATAGTCTTTCGCATTTCAGCGGATGCAAGCTTTATATCGCGCAAAGAAAGCCGGATTTCCTTATACTTATCAAGGCTGACAAATGCAGGTATTTTTTGCACTGCCTGCTGCTGTGCGGACTTTAGCGCAGCCTTTTGAGGCAATGCTTGCGCTTGCGGCGCAATTTTTGGCGGTTCAAGAATCTCGTCTGCAAGAAGCTTTTCAGGAGAATCAAAACTATTTTCAAAATCGCTGTCAAAATCAGGCGAATCCAGAGGTATTTTTTCTGCGGTTTTCTGCACCCCGGGCGCTGATTTTGGCGCAGAAGCCGTATTTTCGGCAGGCTTCTGTGTTTCCTTTTTAAAAATTGCACCGAACACCATTAAAATCACTTGTGTGTATAATATAGCAAAACATATATATTAGCTTTAGATTTGTCGATAGTATCGATGCGCGCAAATCCAAAGCGCTCCAATTGAATCACTGTGCCAACTTTTTCAGAAAGTATGTTTTTTTCAATAAATCCTTTTTTTGCAGTCCCGTCAGGCATCTTTATCTCTGCATTAATTGCCTGCGCATCATCTGCAGGAAGCCAGTGTATAAAACGCCGGTTCGCAGTTTCAAGCAGCTTTATTTTTTTTCCATCGATTCTTGCAGGAAGCATTGCGCCCATCAGCATAAAATCATCTCCCACCACATCGTTTTTTGAGAGATATATTTCGCGCGACATCCGCAGTATGCGATCGCCCATTTCAGGGTGCTGGGGATGTTTCCTGATTTTAACTTCCCGCTCAATATGTGCGTCAAATGCCAATTTTTGCGGATTTTCAACAAAAAAGTATCTTCCTGCTGTTGAATCAACCATCTTGCGGTTGATGCTTTCAAGAATATTCATGTCAAATGTGGTTTCGCTTTCTGAAATACCGAGCGCAAGCACATATTCACGTATTGCGAGAGGCTGAATTCCGCGCCGCCGGAAAGCCAGTATTGTGGCAAGCTGAGGGTCGTCAAATCCGGTGTATTTTCCCTCTCGCATGCCTTCATTTATTTTCGTCTTTGAAACAACAGTATCTTGGGTTGTGACAAATTTTCCATATATGCGCGTTTCGGGGTATTTCCAGCAAAAATGCGCATATAATTCTCTTTGGCGCAGCTCTGACACAGCAAGGTCTTTTCCGCGCACAATATGCGTTATCTTGAATTCATAATCGTCAATTGCCGAGGCAAAATCAAGCATTGGCCAGACTTTCACGGATTTGTCTGTTAGTGGATGCTCGGGCTCATCGATTATGCGGAATGCCACCCAGTCAATAACTGCCGGATTCTTTTCAGAGAGAGATGTCTTTATTCGGGCAACTGCGCCACCCTGCTTATATTTCCACTCAAGCATCATATTCCATCGCTTTTGGTTCTCTGCAATTGAAATGCTTCTGCACGGGCACTGCTTTCTTTTAACTCGCGCAGTTTCGCTCCATTCATCCTGCTTGCAGGTGCAGATATACGCGCCGTTTTTTTCAAACAATTGTTCGAAATAGTTATAGTATATTGGAATTCGGGCTGAAACGCGCTCTACACAACCGTATTTTATTCCAAGCCATTTCAAATCCTCTTCAATCCAGGCATATGCCTCTTTCATAGGCAGCTTGTTCTTGTTTTTCGGATCGCTGTCGTCAAATCGCAGAATAAGCGCGCCGCCATACATTTTCGAGTATTCGTCATTCAGTATTGCCATGCGAGAGTGACCTATATGGAGCGGGCCGTTCGGATTCGGCGCCATGCGCATAACGACTTTTCCGCTAATAGCGCCAGCAAGCGGCGGAAGCGCTTTTTTTTCTTCCTTTGCCTTTTTTTCGGGAACCGTTATTTTCAGTTTGGACAGCTCTGCATTCTGCGCGTCAATTGACATGGAACTTACTTCGAAGCATATTTTTTCGGCAAGCGCCGTTGTTTCGGGAATATTCTCCCTGGCAGATGGAATGCTTGCAAGAACCTTTCCTGCAACTGCTTTTGCATTCGCTTTCCCTCCAAACGAAACTGCGTTTAAGAGCGCGATTTTCCTAATCTCTAAAGAAATGCCACCCTGTTTTTTCTTCTGCATACACATCTATTGACAAATGCAAATATAAAAAACAAAAACAAAGGAAAATGCATGACAAAGATAACATTCAGCACTGAAGAAATCCGAGATATCGCGATATCTACAATAGCGCTTGGCATAATCTTTTCAATAGGCCCTGGTTTTTCTTTTGCAGAAGCCGGACTGATAACTGTAATAGTTGCCTTATCATTCATCCCGCATGAGCTCGCCCATAAGTTCGCTGCAGTGCATTATAAGTGCTTTGCGCAGTATGAAATGTGGAAAAACGGACTGATTATGGCTTTGTTGCTTGCAATTGTAACAAACGGCGGCTTTGTTTTCGCTGCGCCTGGTGCGGTAGTAATATACACTGTGTTCCAGAGCAGGCATGGTCTTCACCAGATTGTGCTCTCTCCAAGGCAAAATGGAATAATATCGATTGCAGGGCCGCTTACAAACATGTTCATCGCAGCGCTATTCTTTATTTTCGCGCCAACATTCTTCCTTACAAAAAGCATAGTCTATATCAACACATTCCTTGCAGCATTTAACCTGCTTCCGATACCGCCGCTTGACGGCTCAAAAGTGTTTTACTGGAACAAGTTTGTGTGGTTGGGAATGATGCTTTTTGCGGGCGGAATTTTGATTTCGACCTAAGCAAGCGGTTACACACGCAGTTCAATAAACTACGCCGCCATAATAGTTCTGCTCTTCAAAAGGCAACTCCACCTTGTTGATTTCATCCAACGTGTCCAGCGCGTTCATCTTTATCAGCTTTTGCGAAATTGTATAGAGCGCATTATCGATGTAGAGCGAACGGCGTATCTGGGTATTGTAGTCATAGTTATAATTATACATCGTTTCATTAAAAGTTGACGGCGCCTTATTATGGCTTATTTTTCCTTTAAGTGAAATTCCGTTTGCTAAATCTATATTAAATACATATGCTGATTGTTCATAAGTGCTTCGCCAGAAATCTCCAAATTCAGGCTTAGTATTTTCAACATTCACCTGATGATATTCTGAAACAGGAATAACAAGCAAATTCTTTTCCTTGCTGAAAAGGAATGCTTTGTGGTCGCGCAATGCTTCTGAATCTGTTCCGCGCTCACCTATTACGTATTTTGAGATCTCTTTTGGATTGGCAACATCAGATACGTCAAACAATGAAAGCTTCATTCCGGTTATTCGCCCTTCCTCTGTTGCATCCCTTCCGACTCCGATTATATGCGTCTCATCGTAAGGATGCAGATAATCCGATACGCCGGGTATTTTAAGGTATCCCAATACCTTCGGATCTTGTGGAACTGACAAATCAATCACAAATAATGGATCAATCTGCCTGAATGTCACCATATAGGCTTTATCGCCAAGGAATCGTACCGAATAAATACGCTCGCCAGATGCGATATCCTGGAGCTTTCCGACAATATTCAAATCCTCGTCAAGAACATATACGTGATTCAGCGGACCTGTCGGCTGAGGTGGCGGAGCCACTCTTTTTTCAGCAATTGTTTTTGTTGGATTCTCTTGCTCTATTCTTTGTTGCTCTTCCCAGGTTATGCCTTCAGAAGATTCTGAAATACCTTCAGATCCAATGTTCTGTGAAGTTGAAGAAACCGCATTTCCTGTTGCTCCAGATGCAGTTGCTTCAGCAATTGCGGTCTGTGCACGCACAATACCCCCACCCATTGGAACAAATCCGCCATTGCCGCTTGTTGTGGTCGCAATTCTAAAATATCCGTTGTGCTCATCCATTGAAAACTGATTTAGCGTGTTTCCGGGCACTTCGCCGCTTGTCTTGTATTCTATGTTTCCGTTATCTATAGCGATTTTTTGGATGATTGTCTTCTCGCGCTCCTTTGCAATCTGATTCACAAGCTCTTCCATTTTTACAGCCGTATTTTCTTCAAAAGCCTGCCGTTCTTCAAAACTCAATGATGCAGTATATTTACCAAGTATTTCTGTCACTGCCTGCATTTTTGTCTGCTTGCTGATTTCAAGCGCCATTGCAGCATTTATTTTTTCCCGAACATCTGACGGAACTTGTGGCGTTATTATTTCAACCAATCTATCGATATAGTCAAATTCGCTCATCCATTTTGTATATGTTATGTAGATGTTTTTCTCGGAAACATACATATTCTGGGCGTAATTAGTCAGAAGAATCTTGCTTTCAACATCAGTTGGATTGTCAAGATCAATTGAAGCAATTGTTGTAAATACGTTTCCGGGGATGTATTCAAAATAATACATATCCGGGAATGCTGTTGAAACGGCCTTACCGTTTGCATATATTCTTGGCACAGTTACGTTGTTCTTCGCATCATACAAATAATAAGTGGGCTGATTTGCTATGACGTAAACATAATTTCCAATCATTCGCGAATCATAATAATTGCCTTCAAGTGAAACTCCTGATAAAATAGACGGATTATTCCTGTCAGCAACATCATAGATTTTGATAGTGGTTTTTGACGAATACATTATCGGCGGCATGCGCGCAATACTTACATCCGCCAGTTTTGATGAGCCTGCGATCTCTTTTTCACGCGGCATCGGCTCTGCATAGTTTTCATAAACCTGCCCGAATATAACAAGCCGGTCGCCATTCAAAAATATTTCATTAACACTGCCATTAAAATCTATTTTTGATAGAACTTTCGCATTTTCTGCGGGCGATGCCTCAACAATAATTATGCTGTTTCCAGAAACCGTATAAATATATTTTCCGTCATTTTTTACAATGTCCGCCTCATCCACGCCTGCGACCTGTATGTTGGTTTGGGAATAATCCGGTGCTCCGCCAACTTCAGGGGCGCTATTATCCGATGCAGACTTACTCGCGCCAGTAACTGCCATTTGTTCGGTAACCATTGCAGAGCGTGCTATTAATCCGCCATAGCCGTATCCAGAAGTATCTGAATTCTCGGCAAGATATTTTTGAAGCTCTTCAAGAGATGCTATTTTTTTTAGGCCTGGAGATGCTTGCGGTTGATCAAGAGAGCTATAATGTATGGCAGAATATGCCACAATAATCAAGAACACAATGCCCAGACCCGCAAGAGCGCTGCCGAAAGCTTTTTTGCCGCAAAACCCCGCATTACAATTTTTTGACATAATTGACATAATCAACACAGACAATATTTGTCTGTGACGCATATTTATACCTATGTTTTTCATTCGGCAACGACCGAACAAAGAAGGAATGCTTAAAAGCATAGAACTACAAAAACGATTATGGAGCTAGACCGCAACACAATAAAAGCGCTTTCTGCAGAAACGCGGCTAAAAATACTGAAAACGCTTGCAAAACAGAAGAAGATGCCGTCGGAACTGTCAAGAGAAATCGGCGTTTCCCCGTCAACTGTAGTCGGGCACCTCCAAAATCTTGAATCCGCCGGCCTTGTGAAGCGTGTTGAAACCGGGCACAAGTGGGTGTACTACACGCCAACTGACAAAGGCAGGTATTTAGTTCAGCCGCGCGTCCCTCTTCAACTGGCGCTGACGCTTGCCGCAGGCATCATAACGGCTTCTTTCGGATTCTTAAGATTTTTTTCGGGTGGCGCGCTTTCTTCATCAATGCAAAAAGCAGCAACGTCCGAATCAGTCCAGACTACTGCATCTCAGGCCGTATTAGGTGCGCCAGAGGCTGCTTTAGACTCTGCCGGCACTGCATCGCAAAGCCTGCCTACGGACTGGATTGCAATAGCAATGATCGTGGCAGGCGTTGCCATTATAGCATACGGCATATACAACATAAATAATGAAAAAAGAATGAATTTAAAATCAAAACATGTATAATACATATGCGCGTTCTTATGCTTGGCTGGTTTGGAAGCAATGCGAATAGCGGTGGAATGGAAGTCCATATTCGCGAGATTTGTAAAAATATTACATCAGAAGAACTGGCACTAACGCTCATCATCCCAAAAGGATCGATACGCATTCCTCGCGCGAAAAATATTGAAATTGTTGAAATCCCGTGCACTATGCGCGCAAAATCAATCGAAGACATTATAAAAAATGTTTCTAAGTTCAATAAAAACATCGTGCAGGCATTTGAGGCGCGCGGATTTGCATTTGACATCATTCATTCGCATGACTGGCTGTGCGTTCCGGCGGCAAAGGCGCTTCGCAAAAAAAGCAAAAAGCCGTGGGTCCATACAATTCATTCGCTTGAGCATATACGCGCGGGCGAGGAAACAAATTCAAAAATTTCAAGAATAGAAAAATCCGGAATACTTGGCGCCGATAAAATAATAACGGTAAGCAATCTCATGAAAAAAGAGATGCTGAAAAAATACAAAACAGCTCCTGAAAAAATCGAAGTAATCAGAAATTACACAAGCATGACACTTGATAAACTTGACGAAAATAACCGCATTGCGCGCAAAAAAAGAGTTCTTTTTGTCGGACGCCTTGCGCTGCAAAAAGGCATTGAAACGCTCATATCGGCGTTTCCGCAAATCCTTAAAAAATACCCCGACACAAAACTCATAATTGCCGGCAGCGGAAATCTGAAAAACAGCCTTATCGCGCTTTCGAAAATAAACGGGATTGAAAAAAGCGTTTTATTCAAAGGGCATGTAACTGAAAAAGAGCTGAAAGCGCTTTACCGGAATGCGTCTGTTTTTGTCTCGCCTTCTGTTTTTGAGCCGTTCGGAATAACGCTTCTTGATTCTGCAGAATTTGGCGCACCAATCATTGCAACAAAAGACACCGGCGCACGTGAAATATTCAGCAGTGAAAGTGTTGCTATTGTCGAACCGCTTAAAAAAGGCGCGCTTGCAAAAAAAATAGCGGCGCTTCTTGACAGCGAAAATAAGAGAGCGATTATGGCTAAAAACGCAAAACATGATTTGCTGGCGTCTGACAGCTGGAAAGACATATCTGAAAAAACAAAAAAGGCCTACATGAAGGCCATCGCAAACCAGTAAACTACCGCGCCATAAATGGCGCGGCGTTTCATGCATGACTTACGCCGCAAACTGAATCAGCTTACTTTGTGCGCCGAAATTCGGCTTTGTAGATAATGTTTTATGCCAATGCTTCTGTTGCGACTGTTCAACATAAT
>JAHILE010000060.1 GCA_018897155.1 Nanoarchaeota archaeon
AAAAGTTTAGTGTCTCCCAGTATCAAAAGAAAGCAAATAAATATATAGATGATATCCGCAAGAGAAACAAACTTCCGATTATTGTGGGGGGTACGGGATTATATATTCAGTCGCTTATTGAAACAATTCCGACAGGAGGGGTAAAACCAAATGAAGCACTGCGGAAAAAATTTGAGAAAGCCTCTTTAGAAAAATTGCAGATGATACTAAAGCAGGAATTTCCTGCTGTTTGGAAGAAATTAAATTCGTCAGATCAAAAAAATCCCCATAGGCTTATCCGAAAGATTGAATTGGGCAGAGCAGGAGTAGCATTGGTTAAACCATCTTTGGTTGTTCAAGATGTTTGCTGGATTGGTTTGACTGCGTCGTTTACCGAATTGTATAAGCGGATCGATGAACGGGTTGAAAAAAGAGTTAAACAAGGAGTGGTTGATGAGGTGAGATTTCTACAGAACAAAGGATATAAATGGGAGTTACCTTCTATGAGCGCTTTAGGGTATTTGGAATGGAAAAACTATATTGAAGGAAAGGCAACCATTGGAGAAGTGACTTTGAACTGGAAACATGATGAGCATGGATATAGCCGTCGTCAGATGACATGGTTTAAGCGGAACAAGGCTATTCATTGGTTTGACGTAACGCATGATGGATTTGAAGAGAAAATAGAATCGCTCGTTAACTCATGGTATACTACCTGGTATGGTGTCTAAAATTGAAATATCCCACAAAACCATTATTTTTATATTGATCCTTCTTGCGTTTGTCTGGCTGGTACTGCAAATCCGGGATATTCTCTTTTTGCTTTTTATCGCATTTATTGTTATGGCAGCGCTCCGTCCCGCTGTTGACTGGTTAGATAACAAAAAAGTTCCACGATTTATTGGTGCATTCCTTATGTATATTCTTGTGTTTGGGGTTATCGGATTATCCCTTGCCGGGATCATTCCATCGCTTGTAGTACAGTTCACAAAACTAACGAGCATTTTTCCTGCAATTCTTGGAAAAATTGTTCCTTATTGGAACATTGATATGAGTTCCATAACTCAACAACTGGCTCCAATTGGGGAAAATGTATTGAAGCTTACTATCGGTATATTTTCCAATATTGTCACAACGTTTATGGTATTGGTATTTGCGTTTTACTTTTTATTGGAACGGAAATATGCACACAAGTTTATTTCAGGATTTTTAGGAGAAGAGCAAGCCGGCGCAATAATTGAAACACTTCTTCGAATTGAACAACGTCTTGGGTCATGGGTAGGAGGACAACTTATTCTTATGCTGAGTGTTGGTATTCTATCGTATATTGGACTCGTGGTGTTGGGAATTGAATTTGCCCTTCCGCTAGCAATTGTCGCCGGAATACTTGAGATTATCCCAACCATTGGACCAGTTGTTTCGTCAATACCAGCTATTATTGTAGCTTTGAGCATCTCTCCTCTGTATGGATTGTATACAGCTATTTTGTACATTGTCATTCAACAACTGGAGAATAATATTCTTGTTCCACTTATCATGAAACGAAGTGTAGGATTACATCCACTCGTCACGATCGTGTCACTTCTTGTTGGAGCACGGTTAGGTGGTATTGTCGGAGCGATATTAGCAGTTCCAACTCTTCTTATTATCCAGGAGCTCATAACAAGCTACACAACTGATTTGAAGAAATAAGTTTTGTACGCGCTGAAACAACTGTAAGCCAGATTCTGTTCCGCCCGCCGACTGGCGGACGGATACCTTCATTTCTCTATGCCCGCATACTTTAGTCCTGGCGAATATGTGCTCGTAACGGACTGATCGTCGGTTGCAGCAAGTGGGATTGCCTTTACCCAGTACATTCGTTTTGCGAATGTTACTGGGACGTTTCACACTTCTCCCATATCCCTTGCGGGACGTAGGGAAAGATCGTCTCTGTGGCTCTCTCATCCTGTTAATTCAGGAATCGTCCCCGATGGTTTTCACCATCGGGACACCAGCCCCCCGCCTTCATCATAAATATGATGGATTGGCGGGGGATCACCGCTTTCGCGGAGTCCTCTCATATTCTGCTGTCCGGCCTTTCCTCCCCTCGACTCTGGTTCGATTGCTCTCACCATCGCTCGGGGCGAAGGTACGTTATCCCAGCGCGTGGGTGTAGTATAGCACAACAGTGCTAATAAATTTGGTTATGACTGCCGATATCATACAATTCAATATTGCCACCAAATGTTCGATACACGACACGTATGTCGCCGGTTATAGAAAAAGATCGGAAACCTTCCAGGGTGCCTATAAGCTTATGATTGTGCAATACAGGATTACTGGGGTAGCGGATGAATAATCTGAATCGTTCTTCAAATTTTTTGTCTAAGTTTGGAAACGGGAGTATGCGTTTTTTATAGTGTTTAAGAAACAGGTGATGTCTGATTATCGTCATGAACGCAAATCCTTCATCAACCCATTAACCGAAGTGAATTTTTTTGTGTGTTTCTCTTTGGCAAAATTGTTACTCATCCGCGCGTAACGGCGAGCGGTTTTTTGGGAAAGATGAATAACTGGTTCTTGAATTGAGATGACAAGTTCCCGTCGGGACAGTTTGGTTAATACGACCCGTAACAGGTCCTGCAAAGAAGAGAAACCATATTCATTGGCTACTTCTTGAGAGGTAAGTTTTAACGATTTAGATAGAGGAATCTGTAAAATTGTTGTATCCATATCATTATAAATATAACGGTTTCATAATGGCTTGTCAAGAGAGAAAAAATAAGGACACATTTTTTCCATGGAGAACTTTCTTTATCTAGTCAAATGAGGAGCGCGAAGGTACATCGTCCCAGCGCGTGGCCGTAGAATAGCACGAATTTTGAGTGTCGGTACAGCAAAGAGATATAATACAACTATGCCAGAAGAGAATAGATCTGAATTATCAATAATGGGGAGAGT
>JAHILE010000061.1 GCA_018897155.1 Nanoarchaeota archaeon
ACAAGCATAATTGAGAAAAGAGAATTTTATACTTATGGAACAACAATTTCAGCAAAAAAAGAAGAAATTCAAAAAAGTATTCAGCTGTGCAAAGATTGTTTAGACCAGACAAAGGCAATTGTTTTCAGATAATTTATTAAAAGAATTTCCGTAATTTCTTTATCATTTCTCTTATTTTAAGTAAATTTGATCATGATGATCAAAATTTTCAAAGGAGATAATCTGATTCTTCAATATTCATCTCAAAATTAAATCTCCACTACATAAATCTTAAAAACCACTATATTTTCCTTGAAATATGAAAATTTTAGTTACAGGGGGGGCAGGGTTTATCGGAAGCCAGATAGTTGATTTATTAATCAAAAAAGATTATGAGGTTGTAATAATAGATAATTTAAGCACAGGCAAGAAAGATTATATAAATGACAAGGCTAAATTTTATGAAGCAGACATTACTAAAGAGATAGATTTAATTTTTAAAAAAGAAAAACCAGAAATTGTAATTCATATGGCTGCACAAGTAATGCTAAGAGATTCTTTAGAAAATCCAATTTATGATGCTAAAACAAATATTTTTGGAACAATAAATGTGCTAGAATCTTGCAGAAAACATAATGTTAAAAAAATAATTTATACATCAACAATAGCAGTCATCGGAGAGCCAGAATACCTGCCTGTGGATGAAAAACATCTGGGAAAACCATGCTCACCATATGGGATTTCAAAATATACAGCAGAGCATTATGTCAGAGCATATAATCAATTATGTGGCTTGGACTATTTAATCTTGCGTTTTGGAAATGTTTATGGTCCTAGAGATGATATTAAATACAAAAGGGTAATATCTCTTTTTATAGATTGTATATTAAAAAATAAAATACCATCAATCTTTGGAGATGGAAATCAGACAAGAGATTTTATTTATGTTTGTGATTTGGCAGAATTTATTGCTGAGAATATTAATAAAAATTCAAAAAATAAATTATTTCACCTGGCATATGGAGAACAAATAAGTGTAAATGAAATTTTTAAAATTCTTAAAGAATTGTGCAATTTAAAAGAAAATGCAAAATATGTTCAAGCAGTAAAAGGAGAAGTAAAAGATATTTATCTTGATATTTCTTTAGCAAAAAAAGAATTAGGTTGGAACCCAAGACATAATATAAAGCAAGGATTAAAAGAAACCTTAGAATATGTTCAAGAAAATTTAATTAAAACTTAAAATGTATCCAACTCAACACCTCATCCTCGGAATAATCTTCTCTCTAGTTTTACTTTTTTTGTTTCCCCAAATAGGCATTATTGGTGTTTTAATTATTATTTTCTCTACAGTTTTAATTGATGTTGACCATTATCTTTATTATGTTTTTAAGAAAAAAGACTTGAGTTTAAAAAATTCTTATAATTGGTTTATTAAAAAAGTTAACAAATTCCATAATTTACCACGCAAGCAAAGAAACAAGTTTTACCTTGCATTTTGCTTTTTGCATGGTGTAGAAATATTAATTATTCTTTTATTATTTTCTAAATTATTTCCTTATTTCTTTTTTATTTTCATAGGATTTAGTTTTCATTTGCTTTTGGATTTAATCTCAGAAACTCAGTATAGAGATAGAATTGACAGGATCTCTCTAATTTATGATTTTTTCAAATTTAAAAAAATGGAACTTGTTTAATTTCCCTCTATGTTATTTATTTCATATTTTTTTAATAAATTATTCAATCTAATCCTGAACAAATCTGCTAGCATATTTAAGGTATCTTTTATTATTCTAACTTTGCTATCTTGTTTACTAATCCATACAACAGGAGCTTCTTTAATCTTACAGCCTATTTTTTTTGCAATAAATAATATTTCAACATCAAAGCAAAATCTTTCAATGGTTTGCAAATTAACTATTTTTTTTGCTACATCTGTTTTAAATAATTTAAATCCGCATTGCGTATCTTTAAATTCACTTAATGCTAAAAGACGAACTAATAAGGGAAATGTTGTCCCCATAATCTGTCTGTAAAAAGGCTGTTTAACAATAAGTTTAGATTCTTTTAATCCTCTTGATGCAATAATAATATCAAAACCTTGCTTCATAATTTTTAGAAACTTTGCCAACTCTTCAATAGGTGTTGCTAAATCAGC
>JAHILE010000062.1 GCA_018897155.1 Nanoarchaeota archaeon
AATAGCAATTTATTTTATTTTTATTACATCATCCATTAATTCCCGGTTTAATTTTATTAGCGTTTGCTTAACTGAGGCACTTATTTCGTCAATACTAATTCTATAATTTTCTATCTCTTCTATATAGAAATCCCTGCAATTTGAGTAAACAATGTAATAAAAATAAAATAAATTGCTATTTAAAATAGCACAAACGAGATCATTTGAGATTGATTCCTTAATGCAAATAAAATCTTCCTTGGATGAAGCTGTTTTAAATGTAGTAACTACGTTAAAATATCTTCCTCCTGATGTCCTATAGAATATTTTATTACTATTTACTCCATTTATTAGGACTTTCCCAAGTTTTTCTTTCGTAATAAATTTTTTTAAAATATTTGTTTCTGTTTCTGCTCCAATTTTTGGAATTCTATTCATAATAAAATATTCATCTTTTACATCAATATATTTAATAGAATCAAATAAAAATTTTCTATGGGCAGCTTTCCATTTCAAATAAGAAGTCGTAAAACAAACTTGCGCATTATTTTTTGAATGAATAATTATTGTTACTTTTTGTTCAGCATCTTTAAATATTTTGTCTGGTCTTTCTGCAAAATTTGCGAAATAGGTTTTACCGCTCTTCAAGAATAAATTCCTCAAACTAACCATTCTATTTGAACAAATTATTGAAATTGGCAAAATATAGCCAAATTTACCATGCCTTTTAAGAAAGCATAGCCCTTTCTCTGCAAGAAAAGCATATAAATTTCTGGAATCTTTTGTTTTCAATCTACTACAACAATATTTTTTATCATACTCTAAACTAGTTACATCCACATATGGCGGATTCCCAATTACGCAGTCAAATCCAGAATTATTGCCATATAATATATCGGGGAACTCAATTTCCCAATGGAAATAATCGTCGTTACCGGATATATTTGGAACTTTTTGTGGTATTTTTTGTGCATTCCAATTTTCTATTTTAGATAAAAACTCACTTTCATTAATTTTCCCAAGAAGATAGAATGTGAATACATCACATAAATTTTTATAGGGAACTAATTCCCCATTTACCTCTTCGAGTATTTCTTTTTTCTCTTCAATGTCTCCTATAGTATCAGTAAATTTGCTTAACTTTTTTTTATAACATTCAGCTGCTTGTTCTATAGACTCAATATACGGTTGCATAAACAAATTATTATTTGAAACACCAGTTTTGATTAAGTGTTTTTCTAAATCTGATATTCGCACTCCAACAAGTGCATTTCCTTTTTTAAGATGGTGGTTAAGAAAAGAAAGAGGTTTTTCTTTAAACGTTGTCGCAATCCAAAGACACAATTTTGCTAATTCTACTGCCCGAGGATTCAGGTCAACACCAAATATGCAATTTTCTACGACTTTACGCCTCCATATTTTAGGATTAGAGTCTATTTTAGAATTGCTTCCTGGATATTTATTTAAAAGTTTAACTATAAAATTTGTTATGTGATTTGTTGCATTAACCAGAAAGTGTCCACTTCCCATGGTGGGGTCAAGAACAGAAAGGGCAAGAATTTTCTCTTCAACAAATTTATATATCCGGTCATCAATATATTGTTCAAGCCTTTTTAATTCAGACTCATTTACAGCAATATCCATATCATTAATAAAAGGAACAATCTCCTCTACTATCTCTTTTTCTTTTTCTTCTAAAAGAGAATCAACAGTGTTTTTTACAATATACTCAACAACATCTTCGGGCGTGTAGTAACTTCCGCTGAGTTTTCTTTCGTTTGCATCTTCTGAAAAATAGATTTTACCTTTCGGCAATATAGTATCAGAACGCTTTATTTTTCCTGCTTTAGATTCGGGAATATAGCGAATGTTACTCCCAGATTTACGAATAACCATACTTTCAGGTGCTACAAATAAATTGTGCTCCAACAAACCTTCATAAAGACTACCTAAATGGCGCACTGAAAGATCACGGTATTCTATTGGTGCAAAACTTCCCTTTGAATTCTGGTAATAAGCTAATCCAAATATTACCTCTGATAGAAATGGATCTGTAATCTTGATTTCTTCAATAAATTTTGTAATATCACTTTCATAATAATTAAACAGCCCCCCATTATATTTTTCATTAATTTCTACATAAAGTCCCTGAAGGCGATTCCAAAGGTTATAAGAGTCATTTTTAAGCCCACCTTCATTGCAAAATCGAAATGAATCTCGAATAATATTTTGAAATTTCTCGATACTTTCTCTTTTAAGAAGACCACGAGATGTCGAATAAAATAAAAAAAGAATTCGGAAAAGAAATATAATAGCCCCATCATAGATATATTTATTATCTTTTTCGGAATAGTTTTTTTGACTTAAAGTGTTTAGATAGCCTGAACAAAGAGTTTGAAGAACGCCTTTTCCTTCTCCTTCACGTTCAATTGCTGCCCTTAAATTTTCTTCGATATACTTAGTAGTTTTTTCTGATTTATCTTTGTAATTATCAAAATTACATTCTCCGCTTTTAGTTCTAACAAAATTATCAGGTCGAAAAAAGAAATAAAATATTTGAAAAGCAGTGTAATCTTGACTATTTAAAATTGTTTCTAAATTTATTTCCACATAAATTTCGTAGGGATTGGGCTCCGCTACATGGTATATCCTCCAATAATATCCATCAGTAAGTATCCCCCATTGAAAATTATTTTTCCTTAGATTTCGAATAATTTTCTCTGCCCAAAATTTTCCTTTTAAAGTACAATTAATATCTTCTTCGGGAGGTATTATATAACAAAGAGACATAGCCTCAATTTTATCTATATCCGGAAAAAGCATTAAAATATTAGGTTCTTTTTCTGAATTTCTTTGATGTCCAAATTTCAAAGTATCAAATATATTTTCTATGTAAGTAGATATCCATGATTCGGGGGAAGTATTATCAACTTCATCTCTCCACCCTTTAATGGTTCGAAAAGAATTCTTTAAATTTTCGTCAATTATTGGCACCTGGGTAATATTTTGTAAATAAGTCTCTGAGAATAAATATTCATTACGATAATTCTTATTCATATTTGTCTTTTCCTTCTTTATTAGATATTGTTAGATTAATAAATATCAATATTGTTGTAATATAAAATTATTATGTTGCTTTTAAATGTTTAAAATCCTCTGGTTTAAGATTGGTTCTTTTTAATGGCTTTCTTTTAATTAAATCTTTTCGTATGGAAAGTATAAATTCTCCTAAAGCTTCTTCTTTTTCCTTATCAGTAGATTTTTTATCAGTATAGATTGTAGAAAGAAAATTATATGCTTTAATAATAACCTCATCAGGACAATACATCCAACACAAATTAAGTTGATTCAAGAATTCGTCTCTTAATTCTTTATCAAGTGAACTAATATAAAAACCTTTAAGAGCACTAATTAATTTAGAATATTTCTTCTCTTTTCTTTTATATTCTTCATAAATTCTCTTACTTCTCTCATTTAAACACCAAGTTATTACACTAATAATAAATGCTCCAATTAGACTTATTATTTTCCATTCCATCATTTTTCCACCAATAAACCAATAATTAGAAAATTATTTTAATAATAACTAACAACAATATTTTTGTATTCGACAAAATTTATTAAAAATCCTCTTTTTTAAATGTCTTGGGCAGGTTCTTGAGACATGACTCATTAATTTCTGACTTTAAAATTTTTTATCTATCTTTGAATGATGCAGAGAATCATTCATAGTATCATTATTTTCTTTAATGCTTGAATTCAACCACCACTGTAAGTGGTCGATTAGAATAAATTTTTGGGATAACTTTTTAAGATTGTTGATAGCTTAATCGCATCTTCTTTTAATTTTTGGTTTGACCTTTGATCAATAAAAAATCCATTTTCTGTACTTATTATATTCCTATTAATCAAATCTTTAAAATAATCTTTTGTATAAAAATAACATATTGAATCTATCTTATAAGATTTGTTTTTATATTCATGCCCTGCAATAATAATTAATTCATAATTATTGGTTTGCGCTACTAAAACCTGTGGGAAATTACCAGGTCTTCTTTCGATTTTATTAAGAAAAAATGTGTGCATGCTCGTATTTATAAAAAGTGAATTTAAAATAGTAGGGATATTTTGCTTATGTTTGACTGATGCTAAATCCATCATAAATCCATGACGGGCTAAATGCACCTCAATAGTATTAAAATAACATTTTGGTGTTTTTACTTCAAAATAATTGGTCACATTTTCAAGTTTTTCTATTTTGTTAATTGTATTACTTAATTCTATTCTACATATAGGCAAAGGATATATTTTAATATTGCTTGAACTTGCTAATGGTGCTTCAACTTTATCACTTTTTCCTTTAAAAGGGTTTATTCCTTTATCTTTTATGTGAATTTCTCCTGTAATTTTATTTTTCTTTGGTTTGCCGTGATAAGTTAAATGTGCTTCGTCTGAACTAGGAAATTTTTTTGTATCTTTAGAATTTTTATAATGGATACAATTAAATTTTTTTGGGAATTTAATATAGATATCAACTATATTTTTAATTTCTTTTATTGAAAATAGTAAAATATTTTTTTGTTTATATGTCGCCCTAACTTTATTCTCTTCTAATCCATTGTTTTTAAAATAAAATGTACATCCAGTTGCGTATTCCGGAGTATCCGGACGGCAATTCCGAAG